>NZ_DBEXAY010000027.1:0-32326 GCF_048170485.1 Victivallis sp.
TCTGGCGGTAACATCATTGGCGTGTCTCGGTCCAATATCACAAATTTCGCTGCCATCATACACCTTTTTTTGACTGGTAATATATCATGCTTTTATGATTTTTCTCGCAGAACTTGCTTTTAAGTCCGACAGGCTGCTAGAAAAGAAAAAAACAAGAAGGGAAAGGATGTTCCTCATCCATTCATGTGCTTTTAAGACACAGACGGGGGAGTTCCGGCCCGGCAGACGCCGGAATCACGCCCCCGGTCCCGTTCGAACTTCAATTTTCTCAAGACAGGAGCATGACAGATGAAACAGCAGAGTCCCGTATTTCCGGCATCGCATTTTGTCGCGGCCGATTCCCCGTCGTTCCGCGCGAAACGGAGTAATTTTACTTTGATCGAACTCCTGATCGTAATCGCGATCATCGCCATCCTCGCCGGGATTCTGCTGCCCGCTCTGAACCGCGCCCGGGAGCGCGCCTACTCGATCCATTGCGTCAACAACCTCAAGCAGATCGGGCTGGGGCTGGCCCAGTACACCGGCGATTTCACCTTCTTCCCCTGGCCGCAAGACGCCACCCAGACCCTGCCGGGGACTACGGAGAAAGGACGCTGGTGGAATCTGCTGACCGGCCTCTCCGATTCCGGCGTCAGAATCGGCAGCTCCTATCTGCCGATCGACCGGCAGCACAGCTCCGTAAACGGCAGTTATCTCGGTCTGCGCTGTCCCAAACACGCCGAACAGCGAACGGAAAACGGCGGCCCTCTTCCGAGCCACTATATCGTCGTCGGTTCCAGCTCCACCTTGTGGTATGCCGACGGCGCCGTCGGCATCACCGGTCCACTGAAGGTCGGTCCGGCCGGCGTCGTCTCCCCGGAACGGGTGAAGAAACCCGCCGCAAAAGTCGGCGTCATCGAATATCAGGTGAATCGAAATGAAGCCGGACTGGGCGTCATCACCGACGGGCGCTATCTCTTCAACTCCTCCAGCACCTCCAATCTGGTCGGTCCGGTCCATGAACGGAACACGGGGGCCCTCTACGTGGATGGACACGCAGGGATGCTCGACGCGGTATCCGAACTCAACGCCGCCGGCGGCAGCCGGGAGGTCGAGATCTGGAAGAAATACTTCGCCACCAACATCAATGAATAGCCGGGCAGCGCTCCCGCACAAGCAAGGAACTTCTCCATGAAATCATTGCCCGTTACCCTCTGCTCCGCGCTGGCTCTTCTCGCCTGCGGCGGAGAGCCGGTCAACCTCAATTCGCACATGGAACTGGGCGAACCCGGGCGCGGTGTTCCGGGATATTTTCTCGACGTCAACCGCGCCGCGATCGACACGGTCCGGGCGGACCCGGACCGGCTCTACACGCCGCGCACCGTCTCCGGGGGAAATCCCGGCCAGTGCCTGATGATCCCCGGCTATCGGGGCATTTCCCACTACCAGCTGGAACTTGCCGACATTCTGCTCACCCGCGACGGCGAAGTGGAGATCTCCTTCGACGCCAAGGTCGGTCCGGATGAAGGCGGCACACTGCACAAGCTGAGCTCGTTCACGATCGACTTCCGCCTTTTCCCCGACAACGACCGCGACTCCTATTACCCGATGCTGAAGTCGTTCTCCTTCCGCCCGACCACCGAATGGCAGCGATTCTCCCGCCGCTTTCCGGTGAAAGCCTACACCAACTACTACAACATCTGGGTGATGCCCTCCGCGGTAAAGAGCGGCGGAACGCTCAACAGCCTCTACCTTGACAACGTCCAGCTGCGCTACGTCGACGGCAGAAAAACCGGCGAGCCGGAAGAGTACTGCGTGATTCCGGACCGGGATGACCAGCTCTACCGCCGCGGTGACATGGTCCGTTTCGCCGTGCGGGCGCGCCTCGCGGATGCGGCGGATTCGCTCGATGCGGAACTTGCGGTACTGCGGGACTACAACAACAGCGAACTTGCCGCGCTCCCGCTCCGGCTGACCCGGAGAGCGGACGGCACCTGGACCGGAAGCGCCTCCTGGAAGGCCGGGGAATACGGCTCCTTCACCACGGTTCTTCGCCGGAAGGGGAAACCGCTCCGCGGCATCAACACCAGCATTCAGGTGCTTCACCCGGCCGTCACGCATCCATTCGGCTCCTTCGGCTGGGGAATCGGGGTCAACGACGAGGCGCTCTGCCCGATCGGCCGCGCCGAGCGGGAGGGGCAGGAGAATTACAGCATCCGTCACTCCAGCTTCGAGCGGGAGTACCGGCTGTTGAAGGAATCCGGCGTCAACCTGTTCCGGGTCTGGGGCCGGTGGCGCCTGATCGAGCCGGAAAAAAACGAGTTCACGTCAAAGATCATCGGCCTGCAGATGGATATGCTCAAAAAGTATCAGATCGAACCGCTCTTCTGTCTGGTCGGCAACTTCACCGTCCACGGCGGCCAGGAAACGCTGGACCGTTACCGGACGAAGAGCATCCGCGGTTCGCAGCTGCCGATGTATCTCTATGAATATTTCTACCAGGCGCCCGGCCGGAAGATGGGCTCGGTACTGCCGCCGATGGAAATTTACGACCGGTATCTGCAATTTGTCTGGAAGAACTGGGGCGGTCAGGTCCGCTGCTGGGAGATGTCCAACGAACCCGGCATCTTCGGCATGCCGGCGAAGAACTACATCGACTACCTGAAACACACCTGGAAGTTCCTCAAACAGCGCCGCCCGGATTCCATTCTGCTCGGGAACGGGGTGACCGGCGACTTCGGCATGAACGTCGTCAAGTGGTGCGAACAGCTCAACGCCGCCGATCCGAACTACGTCGACTACCTCGACGCCGTCGCCTTCCACCCCTACGCCTGCGGTCTGGACTACATCAACGGCGCGCTCAACCTCTACGCGCAGTGTGTGAAGAACATCCAATCGACGCTGGCGAAACCGCGACCGCTGTGGAACACGGAGTGCTACTATCTGCCCACGGCGCGCCGCCGGCAGATCAACTACAGCCGGGAGTTCTCCCGCTACTCTTCGAATGAGCTTCAGCGGCACTTCCTCGACGGCTTCTTCCACGGGGTCAAAGCGTCGCCTTCTCCGTGCGCCTCCTCCTTCTTCCAGCGGGCGGACCGGATTGTGAATCTGGTGCCGATGACCGAACTTGCGGCGGCGATGAACGCGCTCTCCTTCCTGCTGACCGGCATGGAGACCCTCGCCCCGGTCGATCTCGGTTCGCAGATCCGCGCCGGAATCTTCACCGACAAATCCGGCACCAGAGCGCTGGGATTCCTCTACGACCTGCGCCCCTCGGGAAGCAGGTGGACCCCCGGACCGGGCCGCGCCCGGGTGCTCGATCTCTACGGAAACGAACGCTCCGGCCGCACTCACGAGCTCTCCTTTGAACCGTATTTCCTCACCGGCACGCCGGCGGAGGTGAAAACGATGCTGGCAGGTTCGACCTTCCAGGTGGAGAACCCGGTGGAGCTCTACGGACGCCGGTGCGGCGACCGCCTGTTCCTCGAAGCGCGCAACCGGACGGGGATTCCGGGGATCGTCGAGGGGCGTATCGGCGAACTGCCGGCCCGCTTCTCCTTCGGCAAAGAGGAGTTTTCCCTCATCGAGCTTCCCGCGGAGAAGGCGGTTCCCGCCAACGTCCATCTGGTGCCGGAGACGCCCGCCCACACCCTGCCGGCCACGGTGACCCTCTCCCGGGGGACCCGCGCCGACCTTTCGCTGGAAAACGGCTGCCTGAAGATCGTTCTGGAGGTGGCCGATCCTCAGCGGAAAGCGGCGAAAGGCCATGCGCTCTGGGAGGGCTCCGCGGTGGAACTCTTTCTGGACCCCGCCCCGTTCCGCCACCTCGACCGCAATGAGATCAAGCCGTGGCAGTACGCGTTTGCGGTCCGCCCCTCCACGACCGGCGTAACCGTGTACGCCAGCCGGAATCCGGCCACCGCCGCCACCCGGAAGGTGACCGAGACCGACACCGGCTACAAAATGGAGATTCTCCTCCCCCTCGCGGAACTTCCCGCCTCCTCCATCTACGGGCTCGACATCGAGATCGACCGCGTCGGAGAAAAGCAGAAGGAGTCGCTCGGCAGTGATCCCGGCAACTCCTACCGCCGCCGCCTGCACTATCACCTGATCCGGCTCCCCGGCGGCGAACTGCCGCCGAACGGGGATTTCGCACGCGCATCGTTCGGCGACCCGGCGAACTGGTGCTACCCGGTTCCCTCCGGCACCCGCGTCGACTGCGCCCCGGAGTACGGCAGAAACGGCAACGGCCTGCGCATCCAGACGACGAAACCTGTCCCGGAAAAGGTGACCATCACCCAGACCGTGCCGGTCGAGCCGGGGAAATACGCCCGCGGCACCTTGCAGGTTCTGGCACGGTTTGAACAGGTGCAGACCACCGGCAGAGGGCGCGGCCGCCACGGTGTCATCCTGGCGGTCAACAGCGGCCGCAAGCGCAGTTCCTTCTCCGAAGACAAGCTCAAATCCGATCTCACCGGAACCGCCGGATGGACCCTCTACCAGCTCGATTTCCCGATTCCGGCCGACGCCGGGACGCTGAAACCGGAAATCGGCTTTGGTCCGGCGACGACCGGTTCCCTTTCGGTGGACTCCGTGCGGCTCCAGCTGTTCCCGGCGGAGAAGAAAGAGTAGCCCCCATGTCTTCCACACAAACGACAGCTTCTCCATTCCCCGCGGGCGGCCCCGCCGTCACGCTCCGGGGCGATGCCAATCCGGGGATCTTCTGGTACTGGAACTGCGATCCCTCCGAAGCGATGACGACGCGTCAGCTCACGGCGATGCGCGACGCGGGATTCCGTTCGGTCTGTCTGCATCCGATGCCGCAGAACTTCCGCCCCAACGACTTCTATGCCGGGATGCGGATCGCCTACCTCGAGCAACGCTATTTTCAGCACTTCCGCCGGGTGGTCGACGAATGCCGCCGGCTCGGTCTGTTGCTGATCCTCTATGACGAGGGCGGCTGGCCCAGCGGCACCGCCTGCGGCAGGGTGGTCCGGGGCAACCCGGAATTCGCCGCCCGGGTGCTGGTCCGCGACGGCGCAAAACAATTCAAAACGGTTCCGGCCGACCCCACCGGCTGGCGGAGCGATCTTATGAATCCGGATGCGACCCGGAAATTTCTCCGCCTCGTCCACGAACGCTACCATGCCGCCGCGCCGGAGGAGTTCGGCCGGACCATCCGCGGAATCTTCACCGACGAGCCCACCCTCTCCGGTGCGGTCGGCACCGAACGTGTCCCCTGGTCGCCGCTGCTGCCGGAGGAGTTCCGGCGGCGCAACGGATTCGCGGTGGAGGAGATCTATCCGCTTCTCTTCGCGCCGGCCGGCGATTCGGCGGAGGCGGACCGGGCGCAGCGGCTCTATCTGGAGTGCTGTACGAAGCTCTTCGCCCGCAACTTTTTCGGGGTGATCGCCTCCTGGTGCCACGCCAATGGCATCTCGCTGGAGGGACATCTCGCAGGCGAACATCTCATCACCTCTCACGCGGCAATCTTCGGCGACTACCTGAAGATCTGCGACCGTTTCGACGTTCCCGGCGTGGATACGATCGCCCGGCAGATCCACCCCGCTTCCGGCGACGGAGCCTTTGCGAAACTCGCCCTCTCCGCCGCAGTCCGGAACGGGCGGCGGGAAACGCTCAGCGAAAGCTTCAACGTCTACGGCCCCGGCGACTCCACCACCATCCTCAACCATGTGGCCAACGCCCAGTTCGTGCGGGGAATCAGCCGGCTCATGGTGATGCCCTTCCTCGCTTCGGCGAACGGGGTGCGCAAGATCTCCTGCGGCACTGACTTCTCCCCCCGGAATCCGCTGTGGCGGCTCTTCCCGGCGCTGACCGCGCACTGGAACTGGGCCGGCAATTTCGACCCGGGCGCGGTGAAATCGCGGGTGTGGGTGCGCTACCGGCCTCTGCTGCCCCTCGCCTCCCCCGATGAGACGGAGGAGCGGAACCGCGCGTGGAATGCGTTCCTGACCGAACTGGACGACCGCTGGATTCCGTGGCGGTTCGCGGGAGTAGAGGAGACGCCGCCGGAGGGCACGCTGCTTCTCGACCCGGAGAACCCGTTCCCCCGGGAGATGGCGGCGAAGTATGCGTTCTGGAATCCGCTTGCGACGCGCGGAAAATTCCGGATTCTCCCGTGCCGCCGCCGGGACGGGACGGAGGCGGTGATGGTCTTCTGCGACGAACGTGACGGCGGGTTGCTGCAGTTCGCCGCGCAGGAGGAGTGGGAGGAGCTGCCGCCGCCGGACGCGCTTCCGGGGCGGCTCGCACCGCTCCGGAAGATTCCGGGCGGCTATGAAGCGCAGTTTGCGCCGGGGGAACTGCGCATCTTCCGGCGCAGAAGCTCCGCGCCGGAGAACGTTCTGCCGCCGCTGTACTCCGCCGGATGGCTCCGGCTCGACTGGCAGGTGGACATGGTGGAAAAGCTCCACCTCGGCCCCCGCCCCGCCTTCCGCCGCAGAGCGGTGGGGAAGGCGCTCCCCGCCTCGGGCGACTACACGGAGCAGGAGCCGGGATTCTCCGGCGTACTGCACCTCTCCGCCGAACTGGAGTGCGGAACCGGTCCCTTGCCGGAAGCGCTGCGGTTCCGGCAGCTCTGGTCGGGCGGCACGCTCCGGGTGAATGGTCAGCAGACGGGGATGCGGGCCTTCGCGCCGTGGGTGTTCCGTCTCGACGGGCTCCGCCCGGGGCGGAACCATCTGGAGCTGGAGGTGGCCGGAACCCCCGCGCTGGAGTGGCTGCGCGCCCGCCGCGAGGAGTGGCTTCCGGCCGGCTGTTCCAACAGCTACTGCAACCGGATCGCCGGATTTCCTCCGGAGGAGACCCGTTGCGGGGTGTCGCCGGAAGCGGAGCTTTTATCCCCGGACTCCCGGTGAACGGCAAAGCTCCGTCACGGTTTCCGGGAGATGTCGCAACGCTCCATAATCAGAGAGTTGACATAGCAGCTGCGGATCGTCTCCGGTCCGGAAACGGAGCCGGAGACCTCCGACAACCGGATCTCCTCCAGAACAGTCTGTGACGAGCCGGTGAAACAGAGCGGCTCCCGCCCGCGGAACGAGATGTTGTGAAACCGGACGCGGCCGATTCTGCGCAACGCCAGCCCCTCCTCGACCTCCACCGCAATCGGTTTGGTCAGGGATTCCACGGAGATGTTCTCAAAGCTGACGTCGTCCAGATCCAGCAGCGGCCCCTTGCAGGCGACCGTGAGATAACGGACGGGGTTGTCCAGATAGATGCCGACGTTCCGGCTGCGGATGATCAGGTTGCTGAAGCTGCAGCGGCGGATTTTGTCGTCGCAGGTACAGCCGAGCCGCACCCCCTGACAGGAGCTCTCCAGCACGCAGTTGGTCACGACCACATTCTCCGCCAGGCATTCGGCGTCCCGCTGCCAGGCCCGCCCGGCCCGGACGACCAGCGCATCGTCGCCGGTCGAGATGAAACAGTTGCTGACCGCAATCCGTTTCCCGCCGAAGAAGTGCAGTCCGTCGTTGTTGATCATGCGGGGATCGCCGTAGATGCGGAGTCCGGTAATCGTGACATCCTCGCATTCGATCAGCCAGGTGGTCCAGCCGGGGGAGTCGAGAAAGGTCACCCCTTCGAGCCGGACGTTCCGGCAGTGAACCAGCTGCAGCAGGCGCGGACGCGGCTTCTCCGTCTTCGCATAGAAAAATCCCCCTCCCAGCCGGTCGCGGTCGTAGAACGCCGGCCCGCCGCCTTCGATCACCCCGCTGCCGGTGATGGCGATATTGACGGCGCCGGACGCCGCAACCAGCGCCTTCGAACACTTGCAGGGGGCGTACTCCCCGTAGAGTCCGGCCGGCAGATCGTCGTACTCCTCCGGTTCGGTGCCTCCCAGCAGGCGGCTTCCGGCGGGAAGATGCAACTCCACATTGTCGCGCAGGTAGATCGTTCCGCTTCGGTGAGTGCCGGGGGCGAGGACCACTTTGCCCCCCCCGGCCGCCGCAGCCTTTTCGATCGCGTTCTGCACGGCATCGCCCGGAGTTACCCAGAATTCATTCATCGTCTTCATTTCCTCTATTTTGCTTACCGTTCCACAGTGATCCCGGTCAGGGAGTGCGGCCTCAGAAGCGTCTGAAGCCCCTCTGCGGTAACCCGGCACTTCTGCGGCCGCAGTATGACGCACTCCGGATCGTCCTCGTTCACCGCATCGACCGAGGGTCCGGAGAGGGTTTCCGCCGTGACGCGCCGGATTCCCGGCAAGGCGAGAAAGAGCGGTTCGGCCTCCTTCATGGACTTGTTGATGATCACGAAGGAGTACCTCTTCCCATCCTTCGAACGCGATGCGGTCACTTCGATCAGCGGCGAGGCCCCGATGTTGTCCGGAATCGTCTCGGTGACCCGGACGTTGCGCACCCAGATCTTCCCACGGGAATTCCCCGCAATCCGACGCATCGAAATCAGCAGGGATTTCGTATCGGCGAGCGGCGTGTAAACCGTGGAGATCGTCCGCCACTGCCGGCTCAGAACGCCCGGACTGACCGCGCAGGAGCGGGTGGCGTCGAAGCCGCGCCCGTCCCCGATCTGAATCGCGGCGCCGGAGGAGTCTTCCATCCCTTCGGTCCGGATCTCCGCGGAAACCCGGTATCCGCTCAGCGAATTGGCCGGCATCCGCTTCTGAGCGTGGAAATAGTTCAGAAAGGTATCCTTGTGAAAGGTGATCTCCAGCGTGCCATCCGCCAGCTCCTTCTGACTGAAAATCTCTTTCTCCTTCGCGCCGCCGATGAACTTCCACGGCTGGGGCGGCAGGAGATTCCGGGCGCTCTCCTTCTCCTCGCCCTCCGGGGAGATCTCGCCCGAGGCACGGGGCACCCCGTACCCTCCGGGAGAGTCGAACCGCGGGCACTGCACCTCGGTCCGCAGCAGCTCCTCCTGCAGATGACGGCGGAACAGGGTGAACATGTAGTGGGCCGGCCGCCGGAGGTGGGGGGCCTGGAAATTCCGGATGGAGCCCCAGAACTCATTGGCAAAGAGCCAGTAATTCGCCATGAACACGTTGGGATCGTGCAGCAGAATCCGCAGGATCTCCGCCGAGATCAGCGCTCCGCCGAGCGAAAAGCGGTAGGGACGCGGTTTGTTGTTGTGCATGAAACAGTTGTATTCGGTGACGGCGAGCGGGAAGTTCTTCTGAATGCCCAGCGTTTCCGCCTCTTTCTGCACGGACGCCAGCTTCCGTGTGCAAATCCGCACGCCGCCGAGCGCGATGGAGAAGAGCGTTTCCGGCGCGATTGCGCCGTCGTTCGCCGAATAGGTGCCGATATAGATGTGCGGAACGAAGAAATCCACGTTCTGCCCGTTCCGTTTGAGAATTTCCGGAATCCACTCCTCATGACAGACCGCGCCGAGGCGGATGCGGGGATCGACCTTCTGCATCGCCCGCCGGTACTCCGCGTAGCGCCGGGCGTATTCCGGAGCGTAAATGATCCCCTTCGCCCCCTTCGAGAGGGAGCCTTCATGATTGCCGTGATAGGTCTCGTTGCCGTACTCGAAGTAGACGACGCCGTAGGGTTCCGGGTGCCCGTCGCCGGCCCGGCGCGCCGCCCACGGATGTTTGCCGTCGTCGGGAGAATTCAGGTACTCCACCAGATCGGCGGCGTCCTGTGCGGTGCCGGAGTAATCGGGCAGCGTGATGATCGGAATCGCCTTCGTCTCACGGCAGAAACGCAGGAATTCCGGGAGACCGAACCGGTTGTTCGGCCGGCTTTCCGCCTTCCCGATCAGCTTCTTCCAGTCGAAGTTGTGCGTGCGGCATCCGCCGGGCCAGCGATGAACCGTCACGCCCGCCTCGCGGGCCAGTCGGACCATCTCCGGGTCGGGGGCGTTCCCTGCCGGGTCCCAGATGCCCATGCCGAGATCGTAGGTCCGGTTCCTGCCGCCGGTCTTCTGGTTTTTCCGGTTGACTCCGGCGATCTGATTGGTCCCGAAAATCCGGCGTTCCACCGGCCGGATCACCTCATCTTTGACGACAATCCGCGATTCCGCAGTCAGCTCCAGCCCCGGAATCAGCAATGCCGCCAGAAGAAAAAATCGTTCCTTCATTCCCAACGTCCTCTCTGCGGTTTTAGAAAATATAGATTCCGTTGTCCCGGAATCCCATCTGTTCGATCAATTCCACCCGGTTCACGGTGGTGACATGCCCGTCCGCCGCCGCCACGCTGCACTTCTGCGCGTGCCTCGTATGGACCCTGCCGTTCGTCGCACTGCCGCTCAGATTGTAGGCGGGCCAGTAGAAGTAGTGGTTCTGCATGACGAAATTCCCGGCGGCGTCATATTGAATCGTATCTGCGAGAATCGGGAAACAGCTCGGCTGCAAGGTCTTCAAACTGCCGTGCCAGAGCCCGGAAAAGGGCACGCTCCCCGCCGATTTGTACCGGATGCTCCCTCCGCCGGCATACGGGCCGATATTCGCCCCGTAGGTCTGGTAGTTGTCGAGATCGCCGGCGGCTCTCACATTCCGTTGCCCGTACGGGAACACCGAGGGGCAGGAGAGCGACTTGTTGTCGGAAATATATCCCCCCTTGACCAGCAGGTTGCACCACTGCGTCTTCGGGAAATTCAGTGTGGTCGATGCCGAGACGTTGTTCAGCGGCATGAACCCCCTGTTGTCGTTCGCGTAAGAGAAAAAGAGGGCACCGACCCCTTTCAGATTGGAGGCGCAGTGAATCGTCTTCGCCCGCTCCCGCGCCTTGTTCAGCGAGGGAAGGAGAAGCGAGGCGAGAATGGCGATGATTGCAATTACGATTAGAAGTTCGATAAGAGTGAATTTACCGTCCTGTTTCCTGAACATTTTTCTCCTCTGTCATTTGAATGGTTTATAGTAGGGATCGAGCAGCTGCTTTTCGCGAAGCGCCGGAATTTCCCCGGCGGCGAGATACTCCGTCGGGAGTCGGATCGCCTTCACCTCGCCTTCCGGGTGGCGGATGATCTCGAGCATCCGAGAGATCTCCTGCATGACACGCTCTTTGTGAAACTGGTGCACGGCTCCGATCACCCGCTCGTCTCGGATCCAGTCAAACGGCAGAGAATATGCGGCAACACAGTCGGGCCGGTAGGCGGGAGAAACCGCTTCGATTTCTTCAAGCAGATTGCGGAGAAAGGAGACGTTGAAGGTCATAACCGCAGGAGGACGTTCCCGGAGAACGGCGGCGGTCAGCCGGTCGGTCTCCTCCGGGTCCGGCGTGATCAGCAGCGCCTTCAGACGGAACGATTTCTCCTGTGCCAGCTGCCGCAGAAACGCCTCCTCGTCGTTGTGAAACGTCCCCAGCCAGGTGATCTCCCGGTGCCCCCGGGCCAGCAGAGCGTCCACCGCGGCGGTCAGCGAACTGCGGCAGTCGTGACCGATGGTGTTGAAATTCTCATTCTCCTGCGGAGCATGCATGAGGATCGGGAAATGGCTCTCGCGCAACCGCTGCGAAATCCTGTTGCCGGGAGCGAGCTGGAGCGTGTAGAGGATGCCATCCACCTGGCGCCCCATCATATATTCCAGAACCTCCTGCTCCTCCTGCTGACTGTAATTGGTGATTGCGGTCAGCAGGTGATAGCCGTGCCGCTTCGCCTCGTTCATGAGCGAGTGGATGTAACAGCCCCGTTTCCGTTCGTTAAGTCCGCCCATGATGAGGCCGATGGTTCCGGTCTTCCCGGTGCAGAGGGCGCGGGCGACCGAATTGGGGCGATAGTTCAACTCCTTCACCGCCGCATCGATTTTCTCGCGCGTCTCCCGGGCAACCCGCGTCGTCTCCGGATGATTCAGATAGAAGGAGACCAGCTGTGAGGTCACGCCCACCCGGGCTGCAATGTCTTTCAAGGTCGCTTTCATGGCCGCCTGCTTTACTGTTTTAACGTTAAAACATATTATGCATCATTTTCCATCAAAAGTCAAGAGCAAAATCAAAAAAAACGAATTTTTCCACTCCGGACTTCCGGATGGACTTGACATCGGCCGGGTTTTGTGGTATAATTAAAACATACCAGTTGGTCTGTTTTTAATTTTCGGGAGATCGCATGGGAGCGTTGCGCAACAATCAGCCGCGGGCGGTGACGGAGGGAAAGGTCCGTCAGCTGGTCCGGGAACTGCTTGCCGCGGGGCAGACGGCGTTTCCGTCGGAGCGGGAACTTGCCGCCCGCACCGGCGGATCGCGCAGCGTCATCCGGGAGATTCTCGAAGCCATGGAGCAGAAACAACAGCTTCTGCGGACGGCGAACGGACGCAGTCTCAACCCGGAGGCGAACCGGATTCCGGTGCTGTTCGTCGCCGGCGGGCGGAACATGATCGACAATCCGGCCTGGGCCCGCCTCTGGCTGGCGCTGGTCAACCGGATGAAGGGGACGCCGCTGGCGCCCGAACTCTTTCTGCTCCGCTACTGGCCGGAGGAGATCGCGGAGGATCTGCAAACCCTCGCCCAAAACCGGGCGCGTTATCTCATTCTCTGTATCGACCGGGATCTAGAGCCGCTGATCCGGCAGTGGCGCGTGGAGAAACGGAACATCCTCTTCCCCGACGAAGGGTTGCTCCACTACGGACTTCCGGTGATTTCGATCGACAACACCCGGGTCGGCGAACTTGCGGCGCAGCAGCTGTTTGAGCACGGCTTCCGCACGCCGGCTCTGCTGACGCCGGACTTCACTGACCACTGGTATTCGCCGTATCAGAAACGAATCGCCGGCTTCACCCGGGAGTGCGCCCGGCTGGGGCTGGATTTTCAGCCGGAACGGGACTGCTACCGCGTCTATTACGGCAAAGGACGCCTCCAGAGCTGCATCCGGGAGACGACGAAAATCGCCGATCAGACGCGGTACGACTCGCTGTTTCTCACCACCGACGACCTGCTGCTGCTGGTGCTGGAAGTGCTGAACGACCAGCAGCGCTACACCCCCGGCAGCTTCGGCCTGATCACGCTCAACTCCCAGAACAACGCCTTGAGCGGCAACGCCCGCGTCAATGCGATTTCCAGCGCGACCAACGAACTCGCCGCATTGATCACCGACCGTATTCAGGCCCACGCGGACGGCCTGATCGACCAGCTCCCCACCATCGCCATCACCCCGACCATTCACGAAGGAGAAACTCTATGCATCCGACAGAAATCCTGACCCCGGACCGGAGAAAAAATTTCACTCTGATTGAATTACTGGTAGTAATTGCGATCATCGCAATCCTCGCCGCCATGCTGCTGCCGGCGCTGACGGCGGCGCGGGAGCGGGCGCGCACCATCCAGTGTCTGAACAATCTGAAGCAGTGCGGCGGTTTCGCCGCCAGCTATGTGGATTCCTACAACGGCTATTTCGCTCACCGGATGGCGTCGGACTACGGCTGGAGTCGCTGTCTGTACAAAGGGCTCTCCATGCAGGGGACACCAACCTGTTTTGCCTGCCCCGCAACCAACGACCAATCCCCCTGGCAGAATACGGCGGCAAGCCAGACTTTTTCGTACGGTTCATTCGGCTTGAACGGCGATGCATCGTTCGCAAATTTTGCCGCTTCGGGGAAGACGCCGTATCGCCGCTACACGGAAAACGGCGAATACTTCGTCATGATGCTGTTCCACAAGGCGCAACAGCCTTCCCGCTCGCCGCTCCTCTTCGACAGTTTCACACAGACGGGCAACTCCGCCAACACGCTGGTGTACTACCTCCGGGACGACAACGCGTATGCCACGCTCCGCCATCGGAACCAGATCAATGCTGTGTACATCGACGGGCACGCCGCGACGCAGGGAATGCACGACTTCGCGTCAGACTGCTACACCGCCTACTTAAATTACATGACATACAACAAGGGAATGTATTTCAGAGGGCAGGATCTGAAGACACTTCTGGAAGTCAAACACTGAAACTGAGGAGATACCAATGATCCACATCGGCAGAAAATCGATCACAACCGTTCTCCTGCTCCTCCTCGCCGTCCTCTTTGCCGGAAACACGGCGGCGGCGCCGGCGGAGCTGGAACTCCGGAAGGTTCCGGATTCGACCAACTGCGTTCCGATACTGCGGAACGGCAACTACCTGTATACCGCCGGCGGGAAGGGACTTTCCGTCTACGATCTCAGCACACCGGCCGCGCCCCGGCTGGTGAAACGCCTGCCCGGCGTCTCCGGGCGGCAGATGGCGATGCAGAACAACCGGCTCTACATCACCGCCCGGGGCCAGGGGCTCTGGATTTTCGACCTCGCCGACCCGGCGGAGCCGCGGCTGCTCACCCGGTTCGACACGGTGGAGCTGGCGACCGGAATCGCCGTGACCGGAAACATCGTCTTCGTCGCCCAGAGGATCTACGGGGTGGAAATTCTGGATTGCACGATTCCGGAAAAACCGCGCCACGTCGGGCTGATCCGGGGCGGCGAGATTCAGTCGGTCGCCTTCCACAACAACCTCCTCTACTGCGGCAGCTGGGGCCACGGCCGGATCACCATCTGGAACGTCGCCGATCTGAGGAATCCGAAACGGGTCGGGAGTTTTCAGCTGGATGGCTACGGTGACGGCATGGCCGTACGGGGGAACTACTGCTACGCCGCCACCGGAATGGATGCAAAAACCGGTCCGAAGGAGGCGCGCAAGAACCGCGGCCACGGGCTGGAGATCTTCGACATCTCCGATCCGGCCCGTCCGCGGCGGGTCGGCGGGGTCAAGTTCCCGCCGTCGCCGACCATGTTTTTTGACTCCTGGACCGTGACGGTTTCGGGGACGACCGCTTACGTGGCGGACACCATCAACGGCATCTATCTGGTGAATGTCGCCGACCCGGCCAGACCGGAGATCCTCGCGCAGGGGAAACTCCCCGGCTGCTGGAAGAGACCGAATCCGGTCGGCAGCCTGGCGATCGGGGAAGGCGTGCTCTACGTCGCAGGTCTGGACGGCCTGTACATCACCCCCTGGGCGGAAGCGAAACCGCCGCAACTCCAGCCGGAACCGGTTCCCGGAGAGACGAAAGGCGCCCCGAAGGAGTTTCCCGGATTTCAGCGCATCGACGTCAACGGGCAGGTTCGCCGCCTGTTTCTGGAGCAGGACACCCTCTATGCCGCCTGCTCCCATCAGGGGCTGCGGACCTGGCGCGTCACGGAACAGGGGCTGGTTCCGCAGAACCACTTCCCGCTGGCCTGCAGTTACGACGTCGCGGTCCGGGACGGCAGGATCTATTCGGCCGAAGGCGTGAACGGCCTGGCGATCTACCGGATCACTCCCGAAGGGAAACTGGAGGAGCTCGGCCGGGATCCGGCCACCTGCCTCTATCTGCGCACCGTATCCAATCCACGGTTTCTCATCTGCACCACGGGGGGGATGACGCTCTTCGTCAAAGATGTCTCCGACCCGAAAAAAATCCGGACCGTGCTCAAGCAGCAGGTCCGGGGTATCTTCTACACCGACACCACCGCGGACCGGGAGCTCGGCGGCCTCCTGCCGGTGAACTGTCACGCAGGCGGCATCCTCTGGCTCGATCTGCGGGGAGAAGTTCCCGAGATCAAGTACCATTACAAGCGTTTTCTTGCCGCGCAGAACTCCGCGCCCGCCGCGTTGAACGGACGTTTCCTCTTCCCGGCGACGGCGAAGAAAGGAGTTGTCCTGCTCGATCCGGCCGCGCCCGATCAGGTTCCGGAACAGGTCTTGAAGATCAAAGGGGTTCCATCCCCCGAGGGGACCGTCTCCACCGACGGCTCCATCGCCGTCTTCACCCGCCGCGAATGAGGGAGCGTGACCACGGTCGATTTCACCGATCCGGAGCATCCGGCCGTCATTCCCGGCCGCTCCATCGCCTCTTTGCCGGGCTCGCCCGGGCGGGCGCTGTTCTGGCGCGGGCGGCTTCTGATCCCCGCCGGCCACTACGGCATTCTCTTTGAAACAGCCGCCAACAGCAGGAAACGGAGTGCCGCCGCCCGTCCGTCGAACGGAGAACCGTGGGAAAATCTCTCCACCCGGTTCACCAATCAGAACCGCGAACTGCTCCTCTACTGCGGCAGTACCCGGACCGGCTCCGTCCGCGACATGCAGAAATCCGGCCTTCCGGAGGCCTCCGTGCAGGAGGGAATGCTCCTGCTGAACACCGAACGCTTCCGGAAGGCGTTTCCGGGGAAGACGCTGGACTTCTACTACCCGCTGACGCCGCAGCCGGGGAAAGAGGTGGTTCTGGAGGCGGAACTCGCCGGTCCGGAGGGGGCCACGGTCGATCTGTTTTTCGAGGGGAGAACCGACAGACACTACTGGAAGAAGAAGACCATCTCCCTGAAATCCACCCCCGCACTGTACCGCTTCGAAACGAAATTCCCGGAGAATCTGAAGCATGTCTCCTGCCGGATCACCTTCCAGGATCTCCCGTTTCTGAAGATCGGCAGAATCACCTGCACCGTCAAACAGGACGACCGCAAGGTCGATCCCCGCGCCAACTTCATCACCAACGGCGGCGCGGAACGGGGCTTCTACAATGTGTACCCCCCGTCGGAGGTCCGCATTGCCAAACCGTCGATGAAGGTGGCGGTCGACGACGACGAATTCCACTCCGGGAAGCACTCGTTCCGGCTGGAACCGGTCAAGAATGGATTCAACCGGCTGGTCTTCAACGCGGTCCCCTACCAAATCGGCAAGCCGCTCGTCTTCTCGATGTACCTGAAGGCGGAAAAGCCGAAAACCGCGGTCTCTCTCGGCTTCTTCACCCATCACGGAGCCGCCTATTTAAGAACCGTGAGCGTCGGAACCGAATGGAAGAAGTATGAACTTGCAGTTCCTTCATTCGGCGACAGCGCGCCGGGGGTGATCAAAATCGGCAATCCGGCGATGACGGAGAGTTTTCATCACGTCTCGCCGATCGTCACCCCTGCCGGGAAGGTCTGGCTCGATGACGCCGCCTGTCAACCGGCGCTGAAAAGCACCGAAATGCCGCCCCCGGCAATCGCCCTCTCCGGAAAACTGGAGAGCAAACACGGCTACTTTTACGCGGGGAAACCGTTCCGCGGCACCATCCAACTGGATGCCGCCGCAGGAGCGAAGAGCTGCCGCCTCAACTGGGAGCTGCGCAACTGGCGGGGCGAAGTCGTCGCCGCCGGGAAGACACCGGAGTCGATCGCCATTCCCGGAAAAAAACCGTTCTCGATCACCCCGCCCGCCAACGTTCTCGGCCCGGTCAATCTGATCTTCACCGCCACGGCGGAAGACGGGAAAGCGTACACCCACACCTTCTACACCGGCATCCTCCGCTCGCCCGGCAAATCGCTCACCCGCTGGGGGACCAATGTCCACACCTCCCCGCAGGATGACGCGTTCACCATCCGGTTGTTCCGCGACTTCGGTCTCGGCGCGGTCCGGCTCTGGGCGAAACCGAACGAACCGGAGTGCGGCGGCTTCCGTTCCGCAACCCGCTTTCACGACGCCGGATTCCTGGTGATGGTCAACATCTCCGGCCATACCCCCCAGGCGCCGTTCTACATTCCCAAAGACGCCCGTTCGCTCATCACCGGCCATTTCAAGGAGGCGATCCTCCAACACCGCGGCAAGGTGGATTATTACGAGCTCTTCAACGAACCGGAGATCTGGGGCGGCAGAACGACCAATCCCGATCCCGCGAAGTACAACCCCTCCACGCCGGAGAGCTGCGCCGCCGCCACCGTGCAGATGGCGCAGGCAATCCGCGAACTGGATCCGCAGGCGAAAATCGCCGGTCCCGGGTGCCACGTGAAACCGGAATTTCTGGCGGCGTATCTGAAGGCGGGTGCGGCGAAAGTGCTGGACGCCCTTACCGAACACCCCTACCGCCAGCTCCCGGAGCTGCCCGATCTGGAAACCGCCCAGCAGGAATTTCAGGCGGCGCTGAAACGCCACCGCCCCGACCTCCCGATCCTCAGCTCCGAAAGCGGCAACATGAACTTTCCGACTTTGCCGGACAATCGGATTCACCCCCTCGCCGTTCAGTACGCGGCGCGTGATCTCCGGTATGCGCTGATCGAATTCGCCTGCGGCGTCAAAAGCTATTTCCACTTCCAGTCGACCGGAATCGACCTCGGCTACGCCTGGACCGGCGTCCTCGGCGACCCCGGTCATCACTGGGTTCCGGCCCCCTTCCTCTACGCGGTCCGGAACGCCGCCGACCTGCTGGGAGAGGCGCCGGTCGTGGACCGGGTCCGGCTCGGGGCCAACAAACGCTGCTACATTTTCGACAAAGGCACGGAACGAATCGCCGCACTCTGGCAGTGGGAGGGGACGCCCGAAACGCTCGAATTCGCCCGCGAAGCCGACTTCTGCGATATGATGGGCAGCTCATTTTCCGCGAAAAAAATCCGGCTGGATGAGTTCCCGGTCTATCTGAAGAGCACCCTCCCGGTCGCGGAGCTGAAACAGTTCCTCGCCTCCGCCCGGCAGACCGGCGTGGAGAACCCGCTGCGGTACTCGGTCGAGCTCTGCGACGCGAACACCTTCGGCATCCGCCTGCGGAACGTGACCACCCAGACCCTCACCGGCTCGGTCGAATGCGCCGGAGAGCGGAAAACGTTCAAGATTTACGGCGAAAAAACGGAACTTCTGAAATTCCGCGCCCCCGCGCCGATTTCGCGAACGGAGCAGCAGCTGAAAATGAAGCTCCGGATCGACGGCTTCCGCGATGCGGAACACACCATCGCCCTGCGCGGCATGATGATCCCCGCCGCGCGGAACGAGATCAAGATCGACGGCGACCTCGCCGACTGGCCGGCGGAAACGGCTCCGGTGACGCTCGACTTCCGGAACGCCCGCACGCTGCTGCCGTGGAGCAAGGCGGATCAGCAGATCCGGGCGGAACTCCGGTTCGCGTGGAGTCCAGCCGCGCTCTACTGCGCCGTCACCGTCCACCGCGACGCCTTCCACCCCGAGGAGCGGTTCGGCAAGATGGCGATCTGGCGCGGCGACAGCCTTCAGTTCGGCATCGACACGATGAAAAACGCCACTCCGGAGACGAAAGGATTCCAGTCGGACGACTTCGAATACCTGATCGGCGAGTTTCAGGAAAAACCGCTGGTCTGGCGGCTGGCCGCCTCGTCGGTCACCTGGGACAGCTTCGCCAAAGAGATCGGCGAGATCGACGACGTGAAGCTGGCCATCCGCCACCAGCCAGGGAAGACCATCTATGAAATGGCCTTCTCGCCGGTGGCGGTGAGTCCGTTCCGGCTGATCGCCGGTTCCAGCTGCCGGCTCAACGTGCTGGTCAACCTCTCCGACGGCACCCGGCGGATCGGCTGGCTCCAGCTCTCGCGCGGCATGGGGGATAATCCCTTCCGTCCGGCGGAGTTCCTCGACGTCGCTCTCGCAAAATAACGAACCTCATCGCCGGGAGGAGCAGATGACTCCTCCCGGCTGTTTTATTTTACGAAGCGCCTTCCCGCGTTTCGCACGTTCACCGGTTCAACCGCGCGCCTGACGGATCAGGTCGCGGTAGGTGTAGAAGGATCCTTTCCGATGACGGGTGAGGTCATCCGGCGAGGTGCGGATCAATCCGAGATGGCGGGCAAACCCGCTGTTCCACTCGAAGTTGTCCATCAAGGTCCAGCAGAAGTAGCCGCGCACATCCACCTTGTCCTCCTCCTTCGCCGCCTGCATGGCCGCGATGTACTCCTTCAGAAACTCGCTGCGGTTCGTATCGTTTTCAGCCGAGGCGAGGTCCGGTTCCGGCCAGGAACAGCCGTTTTCGGTCACGTAGATCGGCAGCCCCGAGTAGCGGCGGGAAATCCAGTTGAGCATCCGCCGGAATCCCCACGGCACCACTCCCCAGAGCATGTCGGTGCGTTTCCACTGCGGATCGACCGAGAGAAAGACATCCTGATCCTCGATCATGCCGCCGTTTCCATTCGGCCCGATGTCGTTTCCGCGCTCCGGCTTCTCTGCCGAAGCGTAGAGCGTGGTGTAGTGGTTGAGCCCGAGAAAGTCGGCGCTCCCCCTGACCAGCTCCCGCTCCTCCGCGGAAAATTCCGGCAGACGCGCGCCCAGTTTCGAACGCATCTCCTCCGGATACTCCCCGAAGACGACCGGATCAGTGAACCAGCCGTAGAAGAACTGCACCGCCCGCTCCGCCGCCGCCCGGTCGGCCGGAGAATCGGTCAGCGGCTCGCGCCAGTCGCAGTTGTTGGCGAGGCCGATTTCGCCCGCATAACCGCCTTCACGAAACGCCCGGACCGCCAGTCCGTGCGCCAGCAGCAGATTGTGCGCAGCCCGGTAGGGCGCATCCGGGTCCTTCCGCGCCGGCGGAAACACGCCGAGGCCGTACCCCAGCACCGAGGTGCACCAGGACTCATTGAAGGTGATCCAGTGGCGCACCCGGTCGCCGAAGGCGTCGAAACAGATCTTCGCATACCGGGCGAACGCCTCGGCGGTCTCCCGCGCCATCCAGCCGTCGGCGGCGAACTGGCAGCCGATCGGCAGATCCCAGTGGTAGAGCGTGGGGAACGGTTCAATCCCGTTGCGGAGCAGGCAGTCGATCAGCCGGTTGTAAAAATCGATTCCGGCCGGATTGGCCGCGCCGGTCCCGTCCGGCACGATCCGCGGCCAGGCGATCGAGAAGCGGTAGGCGTTGACGCCCAGCTCCTTCATCAGCGCCACATCCTCCTCGTAGCGGTGGAAGTGGTCGCAGGCGACGTCGGCGCGGTCGCCGTTCTGAATCCGGCCCGGCAGATCGCAGAAGACATCCCAGATGGAGGGGCCGCGCCCCCCCTCTTTCCACGCTCCTTCAATCTGAAACGCGGAGGTGGCACCCCCCCAGTAGAACGGTGAATTCATGTCTCTTTTCCCTCTCTTTTACAATGTCTCAAGGATGTAACGTTCAAATTCGAGCGCGGCCTTCGCCTCCGCATCGAGTTGTGCTTCGTCCGCACCGCGACTGAGGTCGCGCCAGACTTTGATGTCACTGCCGACGGTACCGCCCATCCGAACGAACGGCTCCATCACCACCGTGCCGTCATACCCGATGTCGTGCAGGGCAAACGCAATTTCGCGCCATGGGATTCTGCCCCGTCCGGGCACCCGCCGGTTGCACTCGCCGGTGTGAAAGTGGCCGAGCAGGCCGCGGGCGGAGCGGATGGCGTCGCCGAAGGAGTCCTCTTCGATGTTCATGTGGAAGGTATCCAGCATGAGCTTGACGGCGGGGGAGTCGACCTCACGTACGAATCTCGCCCCCTCCTCCGCGGTGTTCAGCAGATACCCCTCGAACCGGTTGAGCACCTCGAGGCAGTAGCTGACGCCGCAATCCTCCGCCACATGGGCGACGTCGCGGACCCCCGCGATGCTGCGCGCCCAGTCACCCGGCTTGTCGATCGGCCGGGAATAGTCGACCGGCCAGTAGCTGTAGATGCCGCCGCCGATGGTGCGGATTCCCAGAACTTCGAGGCGGCGCAGCAAATCGGTGTAGAAGCGCCGCGCCTCCGCGGCGACCGCGGGATCGGCGCTGGCCAGATTCTGCCGGGCGGAAGGTCCATGCCCGGCGGTCAGCGTCACGCCGTGGTCCGCCGCACAGCGGCGGAGATCGTCGAGCTGCCGCTTCGAATAGTCCGGCAACGGCGTACAGGCGATCTCCAGCACGTCGAAACCGAGTTTTGCCGCCTTCTCGATGTAGCGGAAATAATCCGCCTTCCACTCCTGCTCCCAGTAGGCGTAATAGATGCCGTATTTCACGAAGAACCTCCTTCCCGGCTTGACATTTTCGCTCCTTCATAGTATACTGGAGCAGAAACAGAAAATCAAGGCGCAAAACAGGCCGGAAATCAACACTTCGAGACAGGATGTTCAACGACTGCTACACCAGAAACAAAGAGGTTGTTTCCTCGCCTCCGCTGCCCTTTTATCTCTTTTCCGTCGGAGAAAAGCGGTTGCTTCGGGGAGAGACCGCCGAAATGGGCAGTTTAAAAAACTCCTTCTGCGAGCTCGTCTTCGGCGTCTCCGGAGTCGGCGAGTTGACACTTTACGACAAAAATTATCTCTGCAATCCGGGCGACGTCTTCTACTACCTCCCCGGCGAGGAGCACCGCCATCACGCCCTTTCGGCGGAGTGGACCACCCGCTGGGTCTGCTTCGACGGGCCGCTGGCCGCGGCGACACTGCTCGCCTACCAGTACCCGCGGCTGCAGCGGGGAACCGGCGGCCTGCCGGAAGAGCTCTACCGGACCCTCAAACAGGCGGTCTCCGACTCGGACTATCAGCAGGTCCGCCGCACCTCCCGGCTGGTCGGAACCCTGCTCGCCGGACTGTACCCGGAAAATCCGGCAGGCGAACAGTCCTCGCTGCTGGTCAAGCAGTGCATGGAGTGGATTCAGAGCCATCTGACGGATCCGGCGCTGGATCTGACGTTGCTCTGCGACACCTTCGGCGTCGGGAAACGCACGCTCACCCGGCTCTTTCACGAGAAGATCGGGATGCCGCCGGGGCAGTACATCCGGAGCCGCCGCCTGACCGAAGCGCAGATTCTGCTGATGGGGACCGATCTGCCGGTCCGGGAGATCGCCCGGAAGTGCGGATTTTCCTGTCTCTCCTCCTTCATCCGGTTCATCCGCAACGATCTCGGCAGTTCGCCCCTGGCGTACCGCCGCCGGAACCGCCGCGCCCCGGAGGAGGCGGAGTGATCCCGCGCCGGCGGCGAAGAGTTCTGCCGCTCACAACCGTTCCCGCAATACCCGGGCAAGATTTTCAGCGGACTTGCGCACCTCCATCTCCGCCGCCTGCTCCGCCACCGCATTGAGGTGAATCGCCGGAATGCTGACCCCTATCACCGCATGAAGCCGCCCTTCCACGTCGGTCACCGCGCCGGAGATGCGCCAGAAAAGATCCCGGTCGAAAGGAGAGAGCGCCACCTTCTCTTTCCGCACCTGTTCGAGAAAACTCTCCAGTTCGGCCCGACTCTTCCACAAATGCGCGCCGAACTCCGCGAACGGCCACTTCTCGCTCTGCAGCAGGAAACTCTCCTCATCCGCAAACGCCAGCCCGATCAATCCCGCCGCCGTCGCATAGGGGTGCATGATCTCATTCGGCAGATTCTGAATCACTCCCGGCCGGTCGAAGCTGATCCGGTGGGTCTGTTCCACCCCCTGCCGCGTGGAGACTCCGAAAATCGCCGTTCCTTTCGGAATCCGCTGATAGAGCGCCAGAAGTTCCGTTTCAGCAACGCCTTCGAGCAATCCTCCCTCCCCGACACCGGCCAGACGTTTAAACTCCCGGCCCAGCCTGAGGCTGCGATTGTGCCGCTCGACAAATCCCCCCGCTGTCAGTGTCCGGATTATGTTGTAGACCGTCGGCGGCTTCAACTGCATCGCCGTGCAGATCTCCTCCACCCGGCAGCCCGAAGGCGAGCCGCCGATCATCTTCAGAATTTCCATTGCCCGCACCAGCGAGCCGATCAGATCACTGTTCGCCATTGCTCTCTCCTTTTTCAGCATTGATATAATTTAATATATCATATAAGAAAAATCAAGATTTTTCTCCGTTTTTCTATTGACATTCTCTCTCTTTTATAGTATAATTTGGTATAGATATAGATTTAATATATCATTGATGAAAAGGAGCAAAACCAATGAGTGAGAAACCATTTCCCTTCTCGGGGTATGAAGAGATCGCCCGGAAGGCGTGGCAGATGTTCCGGAAAACCCATGGTCTCAACTCGTACGCGTCGATACTGGCGCTGAACGCCTGGGAACGGGTCGGGAAAATCACCCGGAACGACGCGATCCTCGAGGAGTCAAAACAGCTGGCGCGGGAATACCTTTCCGGACGGGTGCCGTCGGTCGCAGGGGCCTACAACTCCTATATCTATCAGCAGGGCGGAAATGCTACCGCCTGGCTGCTGGTGCGCGGCTACCTGCCGGAAGCGGAGAAGATTCTGGTCCCGGCGGCAGAACGGCTCTGCCGGGAATTCCCGCGCGATGACGAGGGGCTCTTCATCAACCCGAACCGCCCGGATAAGCTCCTCTGGATCGACACGGTTTTCGGTGTCTGCCCCTTCCTCGTCTGGGTCGGCAAGGCGACGGGACGAAAGGAGTTCATTGAGGAGGGTGTCCATCAGATGCTCGGCCATCACCGGGCGCTGTTTAATCCGGCGACGAAGCTCTATCATCAGGCGCGGTTCGGCGGAAAGCTCTCCGCGGTCTGGAGCCGCGGCGTCGGCTGGGGCGTGTATGCGCTGGCCGAACTCTGTTACGATCTGCCGCAGGCTTTCCCCCGGCGCGACGAGGTGCGAAATGCCTTCCGCGACGTGATCGACGGCTGTCTTGCGGTGCAGGATGCCGACGGCATGTTCCACCAGTGCATGGAGGATTCCGGCAGCTATCCGGAGAGTTCCGGCACCGGACTGATCCTCTACGGCATGGGACGCGGCATCAAAAACGGTTCGCTCGACCGGGCAAAGATGGTCGAGCCCTTCCTGAGCGGACTGCGCGGCCTCCTGCGCTACATTGCGATGGATGGTTCGATCTATCACTGCTGCACCGGCTGTCTCGCACCGGGCGAGGCAACGATCGCCTCCTACGCGACACATCCGTGGAAATGCAACGACGTTCACGCCGCCGGGCCGGTTATTCTCGCGTTCGGGCAGGCCGAGCAGCTGTATCGCAATCAACTGATTCCCTCATTCGATGAGGCGATGAACGAGGAGAAATAATATGATTTCCAAGCCAACCGTATCCGATGCCGAACTGCGCGAACGCTACCTGAAGCTCTATTCCGGCGCCGTCAACGACATTCTCCGTTTCGACTACAAGATGCACGCGGCGCTCCCGTCGGAATACCAGCCGCTGAACCGCGACATGAAGCTCTGCGGCCGCGCCTTCACCATCAAGGGCGCACCCGACATCACCACCGACGGCGAGTTTGCAATGCGTGCTGAAATGCTTGAAGCGCTCCCGCCGGAAAGCATCGTCATGTGGGACTGCACCGGCGACACCGTCACCGCCCAGTGGGGCGAGGTGATGACCATGGCGGCGCGAAAAAACGGCTGCCGCGGTGCATTCGTCAACGGCATCCGCGACACGGAAGCGATTCTCGCGCAGAATTTTCCAGTCTTTCTCAAATACCGCACCAACGTCGGAATGCTGGGGCGGTTCCGCATGTACTACTACCAGAAACCGATCCGGATCGGCGAAATCGTCATCCATCCCGGCGACTGGATCTTCGGCGACATCGACGGTGCAATCCGGATTCCGGCGGAGATCACCCTCGACGTGCTGGAGAAGGCGGAAGCGCTCCTGCTCAAGGAGGAGGGAATCCGCGGCATGGTCAACTCCGGCATGAAACCGACCGAAGTGGTTGCCAACGGAGGTTACTTTTAAAATGAGAGCGGCTCAGTACATTTGCCCCGGCAGGATCGAGTGCCGGGAAATTCCCGATACCGTGCCCGGTCCCGGGGAAGTGGCAATCGCCGTGGAATATTGCGGCATCTGCGGCACCGATGTCCACATCTTCAAAGGGCATATGGATCAACGGGTTCACCCGCCTCAGGCGATCGGTCACGAAATGAGCGGCCGAATCCTCCGTTTGGGAGAAGGGGTGGCGGAGTTCCAGGTCGGCGACGCGGTGACCGTGCGCCCGCTCGACAACTGCGGGAGCTGCAACACCTGCCGCGCGGGATTCACGCACATCTGCGAAAAACTGAAATTCCTCGGGATCGAGACACCTGGCGCATTCGCCGAAGAGTGGGTGGTTCCGGCCCGGCTGGTTCACCACCTGCCCGACGATATGCCGATGGAGCTTGCCGCGCTGGTCGAACCGGCGGCGGTCGCCTGTCACGACGTCCGTCGCTCCGGCCTGAAGGAAGGGGATTTCGTCGTGGTCAACGGCGGAGGTCCGATCGGCATGCTGATCGCGCTCACCGCGCGCAAGGCGGGCGGACAAGTCACCGTGATCGAAATCAATCCCGCCCGGCTCCGGCTCGCCCGCGAGCTCGGCTTCGCCGTCATCGATCCGAAAGCGGAAGATGCGGTCGCGCGCATCCGCCGGGAGACCGGCGGCTCGGGCGCCGACGTGGTGTTCGAAGTGACCGGCTCCGAAGCGGGCGCGCGGCTGATCACTGAGGCGACGCGGCCGCGGGGAACCATCGTCATGGTGGCGATCTATCCGGCACCGGTGCCGGTGGATCTGCACAAGTTCTTCTGGAAGGAGCTTACCATGACCGGCGCGCGGGTGTATGAGAGTGAAGATTTCGAGCGGGCGATTGCACTGGTGGCGGCACGGGAACTGCCGTACGACCGGCTGATCAGCCGGGTCTTCCCGCTGGAGGAGTTGCAGAGTGCATTCGAATATCTCGGGCAGTCGCCCGATGCGATGAAGATATTGATCCGTTGCCGGAAGGAGGCGTGAACATGATTCTCGATCAATTCAAATTGGATGGTAAAACCGCTGTCGTCACCGGCTGTTCCCGTGGCATCGGCCAGGGAATCGCCCTCGGTCTCGCCGAAGCGGGTGCGGACATCATCGGCGTCTCCGCCACGCTGCAGCCGGGGAGCGAAACCGAACAACAGGTGCGCGCGCTCGGGCGCAAGTTCACGCCGTACCAGTGCGACTTCTCCGACCGGGCGGCGCTCTACCGGTGGATCGCCGCGGTCAAGGCGGAACAGCCGCCGGTCGACATCCTCTTCAACAACGCCGGAACCATCCTACGGAAACCCGCGGCGGAGCATCCGGATGAATATTGGGACAAAGTGCTGGAAATCAACCTATCGTCACAGTTCATCCTCGCCCGGGAATTCGGCCGTGACATGGTCGAACGCCGGTCGGGCAAGATCATCTTCACCTGTTCACTGCTGACCTTTCAGGGAGGAATCAATGTACCGGGCTACGCGGCGAGCAAAGCGGGCGTCGGCGAACTGGTGATGGCGTTTTCGAACGAATGGGCAAAGCACGGCGTCAACGTCAACGGCATCGCGCCGGGTTACATCGCGACCGACAACACACAGGCGCTGCGTGACGACCCGGAACGCAGCCGGGCGATTCTCGAACGGATTCCGGCCGGCCGCTGGGGCACGCCGGAGGATTTCAAGGGGGTGGCGGTCTTTCTCGCCTCCCGGGCAAGCGATTACGTCAACGGTTCAATCTATCTGGTCGACGGCGGCTGGATGGGCCGGTGAGGAGGAACAGAAGATGAAAAAAATTTCCCTTCTTTCGCTGGGGAAAATCGCCGATGCGGCTGCCCGCGCCCGGATCGCCGAACACAGCGACATCACCGAGATCGAGGAGATCAGTGAGGAGGCACTGCTGCGTCACCTGCCCGGATACGAAGCGGTGCTAGTGCCGTTCACGGCGCAGATGCTGGTCACCGAGCGGGTGATCGACGCGGCGCCGCAGCTCCGGCTGATCGCCTCGACCTACGGCGGCACGCGGCAGAACATCGCCGATCTGTACGCGCTCCGCAAGGGGATCACGGTGATCCACACCGGCGCTTCGCGGGAGCGGCCGATGGCGGAGTACACGCTGGCGCTGGTGCTCACTTCGCTGCTGCGGATTGCTGACTACCATCACGATATGATTTCGGGAGAGGCGTGGCCGCGGTTCAAGTATCCGCGCACACGGATTCTCTTCCAGCGCAAGGTGGCGGTGATCGGTTTCGGGCGGATCGGAAGTGCGATCGTGCGGCTCTTCCGGAACTTCACGGACGATCTGTCGGTGGTGTCGCGCCATCTCACCAGCGAAGAAGCGGCGGCGGCGGGCGTGAAGAAGGTGTCGCTTGACGAGGCGTTCCGCGGCAGCGAAATCATCATCCTGGCGGGCGGAAGCAATTCCGAGACCTTCCACATGGTTGGCGCGGAACAGTTTGCCGCGATGCAGGAGGATGCGTTGTTCGTAAACATCGCGCGGGGGAAGATGGTGGATCAATCCGCGATGATCGAAGCGGCGAAGACAAAGCGGATCTTCCTTGCGCTCGACGTCTTCGAAAACGAGCCTTTGGAGAGCGATTCGCCGCTGCGGACGATGGAACGGGTTCTTCTGACGCCGCACCGGGCGAACAATTCGATCGAGTTCGAGCAGCGCTGGAACTGCCTTGCCGACGAGATCGGGCGCTTCGCCGCGGGCGAACGGCCGGAATCGGCGCTGACCATCGAGCGGGCCGCCGCGATGAGCGAGTCTTAATCTAAGTAGGGAAAGCATTCACATATCGTACAAACGTTCTTCAACTTCCAGGAGGCAACATGGCGGACCTGAAACAATACATTATCACGCAAAGATCAGACAGGAAGAGTTTTACCCTTATCGAACTCCTCATTGTAATAGCGATTATCGCGATTCTGGCGGCAATGCTCCTTCCCAGTTTGAATAAAGCGAGAACTTCCGCCAGAAATATTCAATGCAGAAACAACCTCAAACAGATTGGTTCTGCCGGCATTCAGTATGTGCATGATTATCACTGTTTTCCGGGAGGAGCGTTTCACTATCCGGCTTATAATTCCTCATCCAAATCCGGCTGTCTCGGAAGCTATCTCGGATATTACAAAGTTGTTGCCATGGAAAATACAATTTTCACCTGCCCGACCTATTTTCAAAGCTATCCGAACGACCACACCGCCTGGCCGATGAACCGTACTTACGCCGTCAATAAGAACACAATGGCTCTGGATTCGAGTGGCAATGTCAATACAGAAGTTCTCCCTCATGCCAGAATTCCCCATCCCTCTGCGCTGCTTTTCTTTGGAGATGCCATTCAAATCAGACAGCAACCAGATCGCAACAATAAATTTTTCCATGAGACCTTTTTGAAAAGCAACACCAGTTCGCTTTATGTGAATGCCCTCTATTTCCTGCACAATCAGGGCATCCACGCGGTGTACTGGGATGGCCATGTCGGCCACGTTCTGCTGAACGATTTCAGAAATTACAACAGTAATCAGGATCACGAGTTCTGGACAGGAGGAGTGAAATGAAAACGATTCTTTCCATTCCATTGCTCGCAACCTTGACTGCAGCAGGAGCCAATATGATCCCGGACAGCAGTTTTGAATACGGCACCTCTCCCGCCTTCCATCGCATGGTCGACAAAGATTACCTCGCGTCATACGGATGGTCCCCCGACCAGACAACCGCAGTAGACGGCCGGCGTTCTTTGCGAAGCAATAACGGAACTCCCCTGACACTGACCAGTGAAGTAAATGCGCCGTTGCCGACGCAGAAGAAGCCCTGGGTTTTCTCTGTTTTTCTGAAGGCAGACCAGCCGGACACCCCGGTCTGCCTGAAAGCCTCCGTCTATCGTTTTTTCGATCAATCCGAAGTAAAAAAAACAGTTGCAGTCGGAACGGCATGGCAACGATATGAACTGATTGTAAAGCAATTCCGGTTCGGAAGACGCCTTGGAATCAATCAGGGCCCGGTCAACTTTCAGATAGAGATTCCCCGAGGAGTAACCGTATGGGCGGATGCGGTCCAATGGGAATGCGGCACACAGCCATCCCAATACCGGCCTGCCGAGCTGGACCACGGAGTTCTCCGCCGGGAATTGACGAAAAGCAAGTTCCCGGAATTTCAATTGAAACCGGGCGCGGTGAAGCAAGAAAGCTCAGGTGCGGTTCCGATTCACGTCAGTCATCCGGGAAAAAACATCCGCCGCGATGCCCCCTGCTCCACAGGAATCCTGTTTCCTGCCGGAGTTGTTGGAAGCAATACCGGCTATATTCTGAAAGATGTCAAAGGAGGTACCGTTCCAATCCAGACCTCGCCGCTGGCGCTCCACCTGGCAGATCAATCCATTCTTTCTTTGAAACTGGATTTTGAAACAGATCTCAAACCGGGAGAAAACAATTTTACGCTTGAATTTTCCAACCGGAAGGCCGGCTGCGAGGATGTGCCGCGCCTTTCCCAAAGCAGAACAGTTGGAAATCTCATCTGGCACCCTTCCCGGAACCCGGCCCATCTCTGGGAAAAATTCACTTCGCCGACAGGTGAAACGATCATCGGCTCAGGAATTCTGCGCGCTGTCGGGATTGACAATCACCGCTATCAGGGGATCACACGGGAAATTCACACCGAATTCGACGGTCCGCTGCATACGGTCATTGCCGCCCGGGGAGATTTCATCGCAGAAGACAATCCGGACACAGTTCTGCTCAGCTACACAGCCAGACTTCTATTGTGGAAAAGCACTCCGGGAGTCACCGTGGAACTCACCTTGATCAATCGTCATCCAACTCAAGTCGCCACATTGCGCGATGTATACTGGGAAGCTCCGTTGAAGGATGCAGGCACATCTTCCCGAAAAATATTGCAGGCATTTGATAACTGTTCGAAAAAGTTCCTTTTCGGCAACGATGCAGGTACAGGAAATCTTCAATTCGAGAAAAATAAGCGGGAATCGGTCGCGCTTGAACAGGCGAACAAGCAATACATCTATCAATTGCATCTGCATGACAGCTGGAGAAGACATCCCTCCTGCGTCGGATTGAACGACGGAAAAGCTCGCTTTTTCTTCTGGCCCGGAGCTCCTGTTCAACCTCTGCTCTTTCCCCCCGGGATGGCGGTCACCAGGACCGGTACACTTCGGGCTTACGCCACGGGTACAGCTCCGGAATTGAAAGATTCCGCGGCCTGGGTTGAAAATCCTTCTGTTGCCCTGGCCGATCCACTCTGGACCATTCACACCGGCCTCCCCCTGCAGCTCTCTCCGGCAGGAAGATTTCCACTGCTTGACCTTTACCTGGAGAACTTCATGAAATCCGGATCATTCACCCCCATCGGAGTAAAAAAGAAACTTTGGTTCGGCATGTTTGATTATGGAGATCACCCGGGAGACGGCGGCTGGGCCAATCTGGAGTCATACGACGATTATGCCATGCTGCTGCGCGGTCTCCGTTCTGGAGATCCGGAAACTCTGCGACTTGGATTAGCGGCGGCAGAACACTATCGGGATATCGATATCAATCATAACATCAATTTTCCGATTCTGCACTCCAGCAACCATGTCAACGGCGGCAGCCATTTCGGTCACGCCTGGATCCAGGGGGTCCTTCTGCACTATCTGCTCACGGGTTCTCCACGCAGCCGGGAAGTCGCATTCCAGGTGGGAGAAGCATTTCTGGCAATGCGCCCGAACAATCCGCAGATCGCCGAGAACCGCGAGCTTGCCTACTATCTGCTGACCCTCGCGGACCTGTGCCGCACTTTCGGAGACAAACAGTTTACCGGCCGTTTCGATGTGCAGCTTGATATGGCACGCAAACGTCTCAGTGCACCGCCGCAGAAAGACGACCGCACGATGCAGCGTACTACGCGCAATCGCGAAGATTGCCTCTTTTACTGGAAAAATTCCGGCGTGGTCCCGTTTGCCTGCTGGTACGGTTGCGCCGGACTGCTCAAAATGTATGACATCACCGGTGACAAAACACTTCTGCCGGTATTGAAGAAAGAGATTGCAAACTCTCTTGATCTCGAATTGACTTATCGAGTACATCTGGAAGAGTTGTACCCCAATCTCCCGGCAGAACAAACGTTGCCGCTCATTGCCTCAGATTACGTCGGAGGACGTGGGAGCTACTTCTACCCGGTAATGGCTGATTACTCCCGGATCACCGGGGATCCCGCCTGGCGCGATCTGGCAATCAAAGTCGCATACGCCCGCATTCTCGAAGGAAAACTGGATGGAGGTACAGCAGATATCCTCATGACCGCTCCTTTTGCAGCTCTATCAAAGAATTTTGACGAGAACCGGCTCATCCGGGAAATCCGTTCCATCTATATGAACGGAGCTGCAAAAGAGTTGTTGAACGGCGACTTCCGCCAGATACGCAGTTACGCGGAGATGATGACACCACGACGGCCGGACGCGATCACTCCGGCATGGGCAAAAGAGATCCCTTATCCCCGGTTCTGGCGTTTCAATGCCGGCAAAGAATTCACCGCGACGGAATTCATGCGCTACCGGCCGGAACTCTATTCTCTCAGCAACGGCATTCTCCGGTTACACTTTAATCGAAAAAAATGGTATGCCCAGACCATCACCTTCGATTCTGCGCGGATTGCATTTCAACCGGGCAGCTGGAAATTCCGGGGGAAAGTTAAACTGAATAAGGATACGGTAAATGCGGCATTCCATTTTTACTTCTCCAACTTCAAAGATACCCGGGCTGTCGTCATGTTGCCGGTGATTTCCGGAGCGGCCCCCCGGGTCCTTTCCAGGACACCGGCCCTCCCCCGAATTGTCTCGCACACGGTCTCCCGCCCCGATAAGGATGGCTTTTGCTCCGTTGAGGCGAAATTCAACGTTAGAACGCCGAGTGTGGGCTATCTTCTTTTTCGAGGCACACTGGCCGCGGAGAAAGAGCGGGGCCAGGTGGAAGTCAGGGAACTCGAATTCAAACCGGTTGAATAGCTGACACAGCATTTATCCGTCAATCCCTTGTGGCAACAGCTGTACGAGTCGACCGGGATC
>NZ_DBEXAY010000028.1:0-6057 GCF_048170485.1 Victivallis sp.
TCGCCGCTGACCCGGGAGTGCAAACTGATTCCTGCGGCAGGCTTGTAACTGCCCCGATTGCAGCATTGAGTGATGGAGGTTCTTCTTTGATGTTTGAAAACTGAAGGATCAGATAGTATAATAATAACAGCAATCCCAGCAAGGAAACCTGATATCTATGCGGAAAGTCACGATCAGCGATGTCGCGTCGGAGGCGGGATGTTCCAAGGCGGCAGTATCTTATGTGATCAACCGGACAAGGCCGATCAGTGCGGAGGTGCGGAAAAAGGTACTGGATGCGGCGGAACGTCTCGGATACTATCCTTCCGGCAAGCGGAATACGCCCCGGCGGCGTTCCATCGCACTGCTGATCCGCGGCGATTTCAGGGTGGGAAACGAACCGGCTTTCACATTTCATCACGAAATTCTCCGCAGGGGTTATGTCCCGCAGATTTTCATGTGCGGTTCGGATGCGGAATCCCTGAAGCCGGTGCTTTCCGCGATCGGGAATGACCGGAATATCGCCGGCGTCATCAACACCGTCCCGGATATCGGCAGTCTGAATCTGCTGAAATATTGCCGGGAGCTCCCTTCCTTCATCTATGCGCGCAACGGCTGCATGCTCTGTTCCGTTCATTGCAATTATACGCATCGGATGAATCTGGCGCTCTCGCACCTGCACACTCTCGGGCACCGCAAAGTTGTATTTTTCATCGACTCCGCGACCATGGACAAGCAGCAGATGATCGACAACCTGGCGTTCCTGCAGAGATACTCCCGATCGGTTGGAATGGAAGCACGAGTCGTGACGCATCCTGAACGGCGGGATAATCCGGTGCTCTTTCCGAAGCTGGACCGGGAATGGGACGGAGGTGCCACCGCTATTCTGGCTTGGAACGATTTTTTCGCCTCAATGGTCTATCAGTGGGCTTATGAGCGGTATATCCGCATCCCGGACAAACTGTCGGTGATTGCGTTCTGCGATGAATTCAGCGCCCGGGGATTTGCGCCGCCGCTGACATCGGTGCAGATTCCGCTTGACTTGCTGGTTCACCATACGGTGGAGGCGCTTCTGGCTCGAATTGAGGACCGCAAGACCGAGGAAGTCCTTCTGCATCCGTTTCTGTCGATGGGAGCATCAACCAGGCCGTCATTGAAAAAGCATTGAACAAAATCAGATTTCCCTTCCTCTCCTTGCCGTTTTCTTGAAACCGCTTCGCTTCTTTGATATGTTGGTTCTTCAAAGGAGCGGTTTTCATGAACGGAATCATTACGGAAATTCAACATGCGTCGGTGCATGACGGCCCGGGCCTGCGGAGTGTGGTATTCCTCAAGGGATGTCAGATGCGTTGCTTCTGGTGTCATAATCCGGAGACCATTTCGGCCAGTCCACAGCTCTTTTTCGACGAATCGAAATGTATGGGATGCGGGCGGTGCCTGGGGTTCTGCGAAGCGCACAAGCTCTCCAATGGCCGGCACCGCATTGAACGAGCGTTCTGTACTTCCTGTTTCCGGTGCGTCGAAACGTGCTTTACCGGTGCACTGAGCGTCTGCGGGCGAGTGGTTTCCGTGGATGAGGTCATGCGTGATCTTGCCGAAGATATTCCGTTTTACGGGGAATCCGGCGGAGGCGTCACCGTTTCCGGCGGCGAACCGGGCTGCCAGTCGGATTTTACAGCGGAAATTCTGCACCGCTGTCATAAAATGAAGATTCATGCCGCGCTTGAAACCAATCTCGCCTATTCGCGCGCCATTCTGGAAAAGCTCGTCGCCGGTTGCGATCTGGTGATGGCCGACTTGAAGCATATCGATTCGCAGAAACACCGCGCGGGAACCGGCCACGGCAATGAGCAGGTTCTGGAAAACCTCCGCTCTCTGACAGTTCCCCTGATCCTGAGGACCCCGATTGTACCCGGCTTCAACGACGACGCCGGAACAATCAGCCGGATCGCGGAGTTTGCGGTAAAACTGGATATGCTCCAATATTATGAGCTGCTGACCTATCATCCGCTCGGCTGCGGGAAAGCGGAGCGTCTCGGACTGGAAGAACGGGCCAAGCCGCAGACTCCCCTGACAACAGACACGACAGATTATCTGGTCAAAGCCGCCTCCGAAACCGGAGTGCCGCTTTTTCTTAATGGGAGACGCATTGTAAAATGAGTGGATTCAAACTTGAAAAATATGCCGGACGGATCGCCCGCCTCGTCGCAAAGAAAAAAGAACAGACGCTGGCGAAGTACCGCCGGTTCGGGAAAGCGGATGAGGACGATTACGGCTATGTCCTTCCGCCGGAAGAATTCATGCGAACGTTCCGGTTTCCGGTCCTCGATGAAAACGGCTCGTTCCACGGAGTGTCCGCATGGGCGAAAAACTACCGGGCGCTGCTGGAAGCGCATCCGGTCTATGTCGATCCCGACGACGCACTGGCCGGGCGCTGGATGTTCATGATGTCGCGCATGCGCGCTGGGTATCAGCTTTCCCTTGCGCCGTTTCCGGTGGACTATTCGTTTTTGCATCACGACCAGGAGCTTTACGACCTGACCCACGGCATCGGCAAGGATGCCCACTTCGCGCCGGATTACCGGATCGGGCTGTCCCTTGGCTGGGGCGGACTGACGCGCAAGGTGAAACGGTCGCTCAAAGCGCATAAGTTCGACCCCGAAGCGGTCGAACTGCTGAACGCTGAACTGGAGGCGCTTGCCGGAATCTGCAACTGGATTCACCGTACCGCCATGGCGGCAGAGGGAGAACTGCGGCGCATCAACCTCAGGCTGGAGAACGATCCGCCGGAACCCCTGCGCGAGGCCTGCCAGTGGATCGCATGGTTCAATATGGCTTCCCGCACCTACAACCGCGACGGTGCGGGAGGGCAGCTTGACGAGATACTCCGCCCCTATTACGAGCGCGACATTGCCGCCGGGCGCATCGACGACGAAGATGCCGTCTACTATATCGCATGTCTGCTGCTGAACGATCCGCACTACTATCAGATCGGCGGCCCGGATCCGAACGGCAAAGATCAGACGAGCCGGATTTCCTTCCTGATCCTTGAAGCGGCCCACGCTTTGAAAACACCCTGCAACCTGACGATCCGGGTCCATGACAGGATGGACGAGAAGCTGTTTCGCCGCGGAGTGGAAATTCTGCTGGAGGACAATCTCGGCTATCCGCGTTTTTCGGGGGACAATGCGCTGATCGAGGGCTTTATGCGCAACGGATACTCCATCGAGCTTGCCCGTGAACGCATCGCCCTCGGCTGCAACTGGATGAGCATCCCCGGCCGGGAATACACGCTCAATGACACGGTCAAGATCAATCTGATGAAAGTGTTTGAAGTCGCGTTCAATGAAATCGCCGATTCCGGAAAGTTTTCACTCGGTGCACTTCACAAATGTTACCAAAAACATCTTGCGCGCGCCGCATTCTGCATTGCCGAAGGACTTGATTTTCACCTTGCGCATCAGTACAGGAATGAACCGGAGCTGCTGCTGAATCTGCTCTGTTACGGCCCGATCGAAAAGGGGCGCGATGCGTCTCATGGGGGAGTCGATTTCTACAATATGTGCTGCGATGGAGCGGGACTTGCCGTCGTCGCGGATTCCTTTGCGGCGCTCCAGACCCAGGTCGTCGAACGAAAACGCATTACCTGGAGAGAGTGTGTCGAGGCTGTCCACAGTGATTTCAGAAATGAAAACGGCGAGCAGATCCGGCGTCTGCTGGCCTCTTCGCCGCGCTTCGGCCACGGCGGGACTTGCGCCGATGAATGGGCGGTCACACTGACGTACGACTTTGTCGAAGCATTTCCGAACGGCCGCCGCACTCCGGAGGGGCGTCTGATTATTCCGGGGCTGTTCTCCTGGGCGGATACGCTCCGTTTCGGCAAGACGGTCGGAGCGACTCCGAACGGAAGGCGTGCGGGGGAGCCGTCCTCCCACGGCGCGAACCCGTGTCCGGGGTTCCGGAAAGACGGCGCGGCTACGGCGGTTGCCAAGGCGGTCGCCTCGGTTCAGTGCGGATACGGGAACACTTCGCCGCTTCAACTGGAACTCGATGCGTCGTTTGTGAACTGCGCGGACCCCGTCGGGAGGCTGATGGCACTGTTCCGGACGCATTTCAAGCTCGGAGGTACGCTGATCAATGTAAATATTGTCGATGCGAAAACGCTTCGGGCAGCCCGGAAGGAACCGGAAAAGTTTCCGGACCTGATCGTGCGCGTGACCGGCTTCACCTCTTATTTCATCATGCTTTCTCCCGAATTCCGGGATTTCGTCGTCAAACGCATCATAGAGGAAGAACAATATGCCTGAACACAAGAAGCTGCGGGTAGCCGTCATCGGCTGCGGAATGATCCATGTGGAACATATGCAGGGCTATGCGGAACTGAAGGACAAGGTGGAAATCGTCGCCGCAGTCGACCGGAAGCGCGAATGCCTGGAGGCGGTGCGCGATAAGTGGGGCCTCCCGGAAAACGCGCTTTTTGCGGACTGGGATACCATGCTTGCGGAGGTGCGCCCGGATGCCGTAGATCTCTGTTTGCCGAATTATGAGCATTTTCCCGCCGCGATGGATGCGATCGCCGCCGGCTGCCATGTTTACTGTGAAAAACCGCTCGGCATGAATGCCGCCGAATGCGAAAAGATGATCGCGGCGGCAAAGGTGAAGAACCTGAAGCTCGCAGTCGGCTTCCAGCAGGAATACTGTCCGTCGACCGAAGTTCTGGTGAACGCCCGGAATGCGGGATTCTTCGGCGAACTGCGCTCTGTTCACGGTTCGCTGCTCCGCCGCCGCGGCACACCGAACTGGGGAACCTACTACAGCCGCGAACTCGGGGGCGGCCCCGTTCTCGACATTCTGGTCCATCTGCTCGATGTCATTACGCATGTCTGCGGCCGCCCGGAGCCGGCACGTCTTTCGGCATCGTACTTTTACGGCGAAGGGAAAAATCCCTGCGATGTCTTCTGCTCCGCTCCGGACTGGAATAGCCGCGACTACAACGTCGAGGACCTGGCCGTCGCCCAGATAACGTTCAGAAACGGCCTCGTCGTGCAGCTTGAAACGTCGTATATCAACCATATCGGGGAGGACTGTGTTTATGACTTCAAGCTCAGCGGCGCCAAGGGCGGCGCATGGTGGCGCAGCGGCAAAGGGCCGGAGCTGTACGCCGATCGGTTCGGTGCGATGATGAACATCACGCCCGCTTACCTGCCGTCGCTCGGACGGCCCGACATGTTCCGCCGGAAACTCGACAACTGGGTCACCGCATGCCTGACCGGTTCCGCATTGATGCTTCCGGGCGAGATCGGACTCTACATTCAACGGATGCTCGATGCGATCGCACTTTCCGCCAAAGAAAACCGGGAAATCATATTTTAAGGAGAGATCAGAATGAAAAAACTCAATGTCGCACTCGTCGGCTGCTGGCACCCGCATGTTCCGCGCTATTACCCGATCCTTCAGAAGCGTGAGGACACCGCGCTGAGCTGTGTCTGGGATTCCACCCCTACCCGTAGAAATGAATGGGCGCAGAAACTCGGCGTCCCGTTCGTCGCCGACTACGATGAATTGCTGAAACGTCCCGATGTGGATGCCGTCTGCATTGTCGCGGAGACCTGCCGTCACGCCGAACTGATGAAGAAGGCGGCGGAGGCGGGGAAACATATCTTTACGGAAAAGACCTTCACGGTCACGACCGCCGAAGCTGCCGAGGTGCGCGATGCCGTCAAAAAGAACGGCGTCAAATTCGGGATCGCTTATATCCGCGCCACGACGCCCGCATTTGTCCTCGGAAAAAAACTGATGGACACCGGATTGCTCGGTGAAGTGAACATGGTCCGCATCCGCAACGGAGTCGACGCCTCGAAGATGAATGATCTGCCGCCCGACTGGTTCGACAGGACGGTTTCCGGCGGCGGTGCGTGGATCGACCTTGGATGCCATCAGATGTACCTGATGGACTGGATGCTTGGCGAACCGCTCGATATCTCTGTAAATGCAATCAACTATTACGGGCGCGATGTGGAGGACAATGTCTGTGCGGCGGTGAAGTTCAGGAATGGAACGCTCGGAGTTGCGGAATCG
>NZ_DBEXAY010000029.1:0-15130 GCF_048170485.1 Victivallis sp.
CGCCCCTACGAGGCCGACAGCATCGAATTCTTCCTCCGCGGCAGCCGCCGCCTCACCAGCTACTGGGAGATCGTCGCCGCCCCGGAGGTGCCGCCCTTCGTCGGACTTCACTTTTTCTCCCGCACTCTCGGGCTGCATGTCACGCAGTTCGACGCCCGGCCGTCGGCACTGCAGATCACCAGCGGCAGAACGCCCGGCGGGTTCTTCGCCGAATGCGCCTTCCCCTTCGCCGCGTTTCATCGGCTCGACCGCCCCCTCCCCTTCTCCGGCGAAGTGCTCGAATTCATGTTCGTCCGTACCGATCTGCAACCCGGCGGCGTCCGCAAAACCGCCCCCGTCCCCCTGCTCTACGACGGTCACAACCTCTTCGGTTATCTCATCGGCGTTCTGGAGTAATTCTCCGTTCCCCTCCCGGTCCCGTTTCCCCGTGACCGGATTTTTTTCTGCACCGCTTGCTTTTTATTCCATCCGAGTTTATATTTAGTAAACTTTAAAGTAAACAACCCCCGAATCCGGGGAACGGAAAGGCAACTCGATGGAATATGATGTCGCAATCATCGGCGCCGGCGTGTCCGGAGCCTCCACCGCGTGGCAGCTGTCGCGTTACCACGTGAAAACGGCGCTGGTCGAGCGGTGGGCGGACGTCGGCTTCGGCGTCTCCAAGGCGAATTCCGGAATCATCCACGGCGGCTTCCACCACCCGGTGACCAGCCTCAAGGCAAAGCTGGAGATCCTCGGCAACCTCGAATTCGAAAAACTCCAGTACGAGCTGGGCTTCCCCTTCGAACGCAACGGCATCGTCGTGGTCGCCTTCAGCGAAGAGGAGATGGCCGTCGTGCGCAAACTCTACGCGCAGGGCGTCGCCAACGGCGTCCGCAACCTCGAAATGTGCGGCCGCGACCGCCTGCTCGAACTCGAACCCAAACTCAATCCCGAAGTGGTCGGCGGATTCTTCTGCCCCAACGGCGGCACCATCGAGCCCTACCGCTACGTCTTCAGCCTGGTCGAAGGAGCCCGCCGCAACGGGGTCGAACTCTGCACCGGCTTCGAAGTCACCGCCGCCGAAAACGACGGCGACTGCTGGCGCATCACCGCCGCCGACGGCCGCACCATCCGCGCCCGCTACGCGGTCAACGCCGCCGGACTCTTCGCCGACCGGGTCTCCGCCCTCTTCGGCGGGGAATCCTTCACCATCCACCCGCGCAAGGGTGAGGAGTATCTGCTCGACCGGAACAGCCCCGCCCGCCCCCGCCGGGTGATCTTCCCGGTGCCGACTGCCCATTCGAAAGGGGTGCTGGTGATTCCGACTGCGGAGGGAACCACGATGATCGGTCCGACCGCCGATCCCTGCGAAAACAAACTCGACACCTCCACCAGCGCCGACAACATGCAGCGGATCCTCTCGCTGGTGCGCCACATGGTCAACGGGATTTCGCCGCGCGACCTCATCACCTCGTTCGCCGGACTGCGTCCGGTGCTCGACTCCGAGGACTTCTACATCGCCCGCTCGGAAAAGGCTCCCCGTTTCATTCAAGTCGCCGGAATCCAGTCACCGGGACTCACCGCCTCCCCCGCCATCGGCGTCTACGTCAAGGATCTGCTCAAGCAGGCCGGGCTGACGCTGGTCGAGAAGGAACAGATTCAGTACGAACTCGCCCCCCGTCACGAGGCGCGCCACGAGACGCCCGAGGCGCTCGACCGCCTCCACAAGACCGATCCAGCCTGGACCCACATCGTCTGCCGCTGCGAAAAGGTTTCCGAAGCGGAGATCGTCGAGGCGATCCGCAAGGGCCACACCACGCTCGACGGCATCAAGTTCTACACCCGCGCCGGAATGGGCCGCTGTCAGGGCGGCTTCTGTTCGGCGAAGATCATGAAGATTCTCAGCCGGGAGACCGGCATCCCGATGGAGGAGCTGACCAAAAAGGGCGGCAACAGCCGCCTGCTCGGCGGACGGCTCGGCACCCTCCCGGTCGAATCGCAGAAGGAGGAAACCTTATGATTCAGCACAGAACCTGCGACGTCGCCGTCATCGGCGCCGGTGCGGCCGGACTCGCCGCCGCCGCCGAATGTGCCCGTTCGGGCCTTGCCGCGCTCGCCATCGACCGCGAGGAATCCGCTGGGGGAATCCTCCGGCAATGCATCCACAACGGCTTCGGCCTGCGCTACTTCAAGGAGGAGCTGACCGGTCCGGAATACGCGCACCGGGTGGAACTTCTGGCGAAGGAGGCCGGAGCGGAATTCGCCCTCGGCCATACCGTAAGCTCGATCGAACGCCGGGAGGACAGCACCTTCACGCTGACGACGCTCTCCGCCGCCGACGGCGTCACCCGGATCGACGCGCGCGCCGTCATTCTGGCGATGGGCTGTCGCGAACGCAACCGCGGCAATCTGGCGATTCCGGGCACCCGTCCGGCCGGCATCTTCACCGCCGGTTCCGCGCAGAAACTGCTCAACATGGAGGGCATGCTGCCGGGGCACAGTGCGGTGATCGTCGGCTCCGGCGACATCGGACTCATCATGGCGCGGCGGCTCCGCTGGAGCGGCGTCGAAGTCAAGGCGGTCGTTGAAATCATGCCCACCCCCTCCGGATTGCCCCGTAACGTCGCCCAGTGTCTGGAGGATTTCCACATTCCGCTCTATCTCGAACACTCGGTCGTCGGCATCCACGGCCGCGAACGGGTCGAATCGGTCGATGTCGCCCCGCTCCGGGACGGTGTTCCGCTTCTGGAACAACAGTTCCGCATCGACTGCGACACGCTGCTCTTCTCGGTCGGATTGCTGCCGGAGAACGAACTTGCCGTTCCGCTCGGCGTCGCCATCAATCCGGCGACCGGCGGCGCGATCGTCGACGCCGATTTCCAGACCAGCGTGCCGGGGGTGTTCGCCGGAGGAAACGTCCTGCACGTCCACGATCTGGTCGACTTCGTCTCGCTCGAAGCGACGGCGGCGGCCCGCGCGGCGGTGCGCTACCTCGCCGGAGACCGCCCCGCCGAACGCGGCACGGTCACGGCGGGAGCCAACCTCAAGTACGCCATCCCCAACTACTTCACGCCGCGGCGGGACACCCGTTTCTTCTTCCGTCCGCTGCTCTGCTGCGAAGAGGCCGAACTCGAAGCCACACTCGACGGTGAAGTGATCTGGAAACGGTGTTATCGTTCAATCCGTCCCGCCGAAATGATGACCGCCGACATTCCCGGAACCCTTCTCTCCGCGCCCGGCGCCCTGCGGTTCCGTTTGACCTGCAAGGAGGAGCAATCATGCTGAAAAAACAGTTTCTCTGCATCTGCTGCCCGACCGGCTGCCGGCTGACCGCCGAACGGGAAAAGGAAAACGCATCCTGGAAGATCTCCGGCAACCGCTGTCCGCGCGGCGCGGCCTACGCCCAGGAAGAACTCACCGATCCACGCCGTATGGTCACCGCCACGGTCGCGTCGGATTCGCCGTCGATGCCGCGCATTCCGGTACGCACCAGCCGCGGACTGCCGCGCCGCCACATCGACGCACTGCTCAACCGTCTCTACCGCCTGCAAGTGAAAATGCCGGTCCACTGCGGCGAGATTCTGCTCGAAAATGTGGAAAACACCGGAGTCGATGTTATATTTACTTCGGATTGTGAGAAGTGACGCTGAAACGGAGGAATACGATCATGGCGGTTCAATTTGTCGCACACCGGGGAGAATCCGAAGCGGCCCCGGAAAATACGCTGGAATCCTTCACCCTGGCCTGGGCGCGCGGCGCCCGCGTGATCGAGGGGGACTTCCATCTGACGCGCGACGGGGAAGTGGTCTGCATGCACGACAGCAACGCCGGCCGCACCTGCGGCGTCAAACGCGAACTTGCGGAACTCACGCTCGCCGAAATCAAGGCGCTCGACGCCGGCGCGTGGAAAGGGCCGCAGTGGCGTTTCACCCGGGTGCCGACGCTTGCGGAAGTGCTCCGCACCATGCCGGATTACGGGGAGATCTACATCGAACTCAAGAGCGTCGGCCCGATCGTCGACCGGCTCCGGGAGATCTTCGCCGCCTCCGGATGCCGTCCGGAACAGCTGACCTTCATCGCCTTCGACGAAACGACCATTTCGGCGGTGAAACGGCTCTTCCCGGCCCACCGTGCCTACTGGCTCACCTGCAACGAGCGCGAGGACCGCGGATTCCTCTACACGCCCGACGAACTGGCGGCCAAACTCCGTTCGCTCGGCGTCGACGGGATCGACCTGCTGGAAAGCAAAGCGACGCCGGAGTACGTCGAAACCCTTCACAAAGCCGGTTTCACCTTCCACGTCTGGACGGTGGATCAGCCGGAGCGGGCGAAGACCCTGATCGACCTGGGCGTCGACTCGATCACCAGCAACCGCGCCTACGCCCTCCGGCAGGAGCTGAACGCCTGACCGGGAAACCGCATTCCGCCCCGGTGAAACGCAGGGTCCCCTCTATGGAAAGGGGGGACCATTCTGCGTTGAGAAGAGAAATCCATCCCCCAGTTCCATCCGGGCGGCGCTGTCAGACAAGTGCCGCAATCCCCCAGAGGAAACCGGCAGACAGGAGTGTATTCCGAAAATCCTCTCAGCCGCGGGGAAATGGCGACTAGCAGTCAGGATCAGCGAACGGAACATCATCGAAATTCCGATGTTGCGATTCTGCGCCGACATGATCACGTCTTTCCCCGCGGGAGAAAATTACTTCTCCGGAATCAGGTGGAACAACACTGTTTCCGGACCGTCAAACACATAACAGAACTCTGCGGTGTGTTCCGCGACGGTTTTTCCGGAAAAGAGTTCGATGACGGCCGCCGCCTTGCATTTCAGGCGGAAGGTGCGTTTCCCCGACTCCGCGGAATGGCACGAAAGAAGATCCTCCGTCGCCCAGAGCGGCAGATTGCACTCGCCGTAGAGATGAACCCCGGCCGCCGCCGCCTCTTTCCGCAGCAGTTCCGGCGTGAGTTGCGTATACTCCGGCAGATGAAGTCCCGGCAGAGGCTGCTGTTCCCAGCGGGAACCGTCACTCAGGCCGCAGGGGCCCAGCCAGATCAGGCGCGTTCCCGGAAGACAGCGTTCAAGCTCCTGTCGCCGCACGTCATCCAGCTCTACCCACAACGGGAGAATCGCAAGTTTCGGCACCCGGCGAAGCAACGGAAGCGACGCCCGGTCATAGAGGACGTACGGCGCACCGAAACGGTTGCAGACCTTCTGGGCCTCATGAAAAATATGACACAGCGGATTTCCCTTCCGGAAATCGTTGCAGTAGAGAACACTCTCCGGATCGGCGATCAGCGCGACTTCGGCGTCAGGCAGCCGATCGGCATCGGCGAGAAGCTCCCACAGCTTCCGCATTTCGCCGATGCTCCGGAGCACCTCGGGGTCCGAATAGTAGCCGCCCCACATATCGAACCACCAGAGCGAAGCGCCGTGCAGCAGGGTGCGGCAGAACTCCCGACGAAGTCCGGCGATGTCCGCCTTCGCGTCCGGCCAGGGGCGACACCAGGAAACCCGGATGTGCGGCGTCAGCTGCAGATTGGCGGTGTGGGTGTGATGGTCCAGTTCGTGCAGAAACTGTTTGCCGTTCAACCGGAGCGCACCGTGGAGGCTCTGGAAGCCGCCTCCGCCACCGATGGCGCGGTCACAGTAGTCGCCGGGCGCGATGAAGAAGTCCACCTCCTTCGAACGGACCACCCGCTCGTACGCGAGATGACCGCAGCTGACCATGCTCTTCTCGCCCAGTTCCATCAGATACCCGAAGAAGACTCCGATCTCCTGCTCCGAACGCAGATGCTTCCGGGCAACCTCGGCGAAGCGGCAGATGCCGTCGGCAATGAGTTCGCTGTGGAATTTCCAGTAGGTCAGCGCCTCCCGGTCCGCTTCCGGATCGCGAAGCATTCCGTCGCAGTGTTCCGCATGGTAGCGACGGGCGAAATCGGGGATCGATTTCTGTTCCGGCAGGTTGTTCTCGTGGAGCCAGGCGAGAAACCGCCGCCGCTTGTCGTCGGATTCGGCTCCGAGCGAGTAATCCATCCACTCATCGGTCGCCCCGCAAGCGAGGATGACGCAGCGGATGTGGTCAGCATATTTCTCCTGCGCATGTTCCAGCAGTGTTTCAAGACAGTGCATGGTCGTATCGAGCCACAATTCGCTGCACAGCACTTCGGAAACTTCGCAGAAGCTGTCGCCGGGCTGCCGGAGGCACTGCAGTTGCCGCACCAGCCACGGGGGCGAATTAAGATCCACCATCAGCAGAAATTCCGCCTCCGGGCAGAAGGCGAGAATGTCGTCGAACTGCCGGTCGAACGCCTCGAAATCGTAACAGCGGTCGCCGAGCCAGACCGGCGGATACTCCGAATAGGGCTGCCCGAGCGCGTTAACCGTGTTGGCCGGGAAGATGCAGAACTGACGGATTCCAAGGTCGGCAAACTGCTTTCTGGTCGGCAGTTCTTTTCGGAACGAACGATAGGCGAAAAACGGTTTTCTCTTCATGGCCGGCCTCCCTGGTCCGCCGGATAGATGATCCAGTCCCGGAACTCCGGCAGATAATCGAGCAGAAGTTCACGACTCATCGCATTGTTCCGGATAATCTCCCGATAGAAATACGCAGTCGGTTTCGGCGTGCGGCGGAAAGTTTTGAAATCGACCCCGACCATGCCGAACCGGGGGACGAAACTGCCCCATTCGTAGTTGTCGAACAGCGACCAGTAGAGATAGCCGCGCACATCGCAGGAGCGTTCGATCGCCTCCGCAAGCGCCTGCAGATGGCGCGCCAGATAGAGGATGCGCAGCCGGTCGTCGTCGCAGCAGAATCCGTTCTCGGTGATATAGATCGGCAGATCGCGAAGTTTGCACAGTCCATCGACGAGCCCCTGCGGGTAAAACTCCTCCAGATAGAACTCCCGGTTGATCGGACGGATTCGATGGCATTCGTAACGGGGAGCATTGCCGTCGGCGGTCCGTGCGGTGACGAAGTGGCGGGTGTAGTAGTTGATCGACCAGAAGTCGCAGGAGTGTTTCAACCCGTCGATCACCTCGCCGTCGCGGTAGGGAAAGAGAATCTCTCCAGTCCGGATCGCGTGATAGAAGAAGTCGTTGATGACCCAGTTCCGAATCCGTGTCCGCGTCACATCGAACTCATCTTCCGGGTCACGAGGCTGATAGGGGCACATCGCATGAGCTGTGCTGATGGGAGCCTTCGACCAGCTCCGGATCAGAGCCGCTGCCCGGGCGTGCGCGACGAGGCAGTTGGCCTTCCGGTCATACAGCTCCAGCGAATCCCCGTTGTTGAACTCGTTGAAGATGTTCCACAGATCGACATACGGAGCGATCTTCGGCACCAGATACTCCAGATGGCGGAGAAAATACCCGATGTTGTCGCGCCGGCAGAACTCTCCTTTCTCCTCAAACCACTGCGGATGGGAGAAGTGATGCAACGTGAGGCAGAGCCGGCAGCCGCGCCGCTTCAGCTCCTCGAACATTGCGAGGTACCGCTTCAGCGCCTCCTCGTCATGCCGCCCCTCCTCCGGTTCGATTCGCGACCATTCGATCGACATGCGGAACATCTTGTGGCCCAGTTCGTCGAGGAGGGCGAAATCCTCTTTCCAGAGGTTCCAGAAGTTGCACGCCTTGCCGGAGGGTTCCGGATAGTGCTCCGCCTGTTCCCGGTGCCAGTTGGAGCTGTGGATGTTGTCGCCTTCGATCTGGTGACCGGCGGTCGCCGAGCCCCAGACGAAATTCTCCGGAAACCGGATCTCATCTTTCATGGAAAAAATACCGAGCATACTGAATCTCCATTTTGAATTTTGGGAAAAAATCCGCCGACCCCATCCCGGGGAATGTTTCGGCGGAGACGGATCATCCTGTAAAAAATATACTTTTCGTTACTTTCCTTTTTTACCAGTTATGAAATGCGTCGACATCGTAGAAGTCGAGCTTGTCGATGTAGGGAGACCAGGAATCGGTGGCGTTCGCCTCCTCGGCGATCACGGTGAGCGGACCGGTGACGCCGCCTTCGCCCCAGCGGTCGAAGACCCGAATGACAAGCGTGTTCTCCGCGCCGAACTTTACGAGCTTTTCCGGAATCGGGTAATCCCGTTTCGTCTGATAGCATTTCGGATTGGATTGGAAGGTGGTCTCGCCGATTTTGGTCCCGTTCCAGTAAGTCCAGTCGCAGTCGTCGATCGGACCGCCGGAGAGGCGCAGGGTGCACCCCTTCCACGAGGCGGGAATCTTCACCGTGCAGCGGTACCACGCATAACCGTCGAAGGGACGCTTCAGATTCTTCGCCATTCCCGCCGGATAGGTGCAGTGCGGATTCGGCTGCTGATGTCCCTGAGCTTCCCAGGAGAGACCGAGCTTGATCGGGACGAAGCCCTCCGTGTCGGAGACCTTCCCCTCGTTCTTCGGATCAAACCGGAGTCCGCACCTTTCCGGCACAGCTTTGCCCCGGCTGAAACGGAGCGTGTTATGACGACTCTTTGCGGCGGTGAAGAGTTTCAGATCTTTGCCGAGGCCGATGTTCATGTTGGTGAAGATGGCCGACCAGACGCGCGCAACCTTTTCCGGATTCCACAGTCCGTCAATTTCGTCCGGGGAAAGATTCAATACCACGGTCGCCGTGATGATCTGATCAAGTTTGGCAAAGAGTGCCGGTTGCGTGGCGATCGTCCAGTCCGGGGCGGACACCAGCACCGGCAATTTTTTCGCTTCGCGGAAATAGAGGTCCGCCTCCGGAATTCCGGCAAACACCGGATCATGTTTCGGAACGGAGGCGCGAAAGAGCTCTCTGGTTCCGCGTTTCAGCTTGCCGGGCAGGAGCTCCAGCGGCGCGCCGGGGAGAGCGACGACCGTCTTCCCCCGGGAAAGCTGTTTTCTCAACTCGTCGCGCCGGTTCTCCGGAACCGGGTCCGCACCGAGGATCAGCACCTGCTGCCCGCCGATCTCCCAGAGATTCTCCGGCTTCAGTTTCCGATACTGCATGCCCATGCGCTTGAGGATCGCCTCGTTCTTCGCGTCACCGAGATACCCGACGCGCTGGGGACCGATCGGAACAAACCGTTTCCCCATTTCAACGAGCAGATTGTCCACGAGTTTTGTTGCGACGGGGTCCTTGCCGTAACGGTTGGTCACGTCGAGCTGGCAGAAAAGCACCAGACCGTGCTCTTTCCGGAGCTCCAGCAGAGACGCGAACATCAGGTTGAAGCCGCAGTCGACGATCGTCCGGAAGTTGCCGTAGCTCGGCTTGCGGATCACATTTCCGCTGACGATTCCGCCGTTGCCGCACTTCCACTTGGAGCGCGGATAGTGGGGGCTGTTCTCCGCCGACAACACAAATGCCGGGACGGAGTCCGCCGAGCCTCGCCAGTTGCTGAAGTCCTCCTCCTTCAGCCCGGCGACATACGGGCTTTCCGGACGCCGCAGAAAGGCGTTGCGGGCGCTCGGCGATTCAAATACCAGGTTGGCCAGATTGCACGCCTTCTGTTCAAAGATCAGCACTTTCAAGCCACGTTCGATCAGCCGGGCATTCTCCACCTGCTTCAGGAGTTCCGGATTGGATTCCTTCAGCGCATTTTTGCCGAGAATCAGCAGGCGGCACTGCTTCACGTCGTCGAGCGTCCGGACCTTGCGGAACGGGAAGCCCGCCTGTTCAAGCATTGCCGTCGTAGCCCCATCCGGATCGTAAAGCCCGGCGGAGATGTCATGAAACTCCGGCGGGACCCGTTTCGGAAAGAATTGCAGCCGGAACGAATCCTCCAGAATGAGCGCATCGTCCTTCAACGCAGTCAGCCGCAGTTCCGCATCAGTGCGCTTGTAGACCTTCGGAGCGGTGAGCGGAATCGGCAGCTTGAGAATGGCGCCGGGAGCGGCGGTTGCCGTTATTTCGCCCTGCCGGACGCTCTTCCCTTCCATCGTAAGCTCCCAGCGGCAGGTCACGGTCCGGGGCGTCGTATGATCGTTGACGATGACCGCGCTCTTGCGGAATTTTTCACCGGAGAAAAACGCGTGATCCTTGTTCGTGAAATCCTCCGGCATTCCGCCGAGGAAGATCAGCAGCGGCGCAAAGGAGGCGCGGATGATCCTGTCGAGCCCCTCCGGCTGCGAATAGTCGGTCAACAGATGACTCTGGGTCTCGCTCCAGCCGACGGGAACATCCGGTTTGAGACCGGCGGATTTGACGTTGTCGTCCACCTCGTAGACGACCGTGTGGGCGTCGTAGGTGCGGGCGGTGCGGTCCATGTCGCGTCCGCCCGGGAAGTCGCCGAGCCCCGACATATCGTAAGCCCGCCACGCTCTGACCACATGGCGGTACAGCATCGCGCTGAGGTCGAATATGTTGCGGTTCCAGCTCGCATACGGCGAATTGAGCCAGGTACTCGCATGGGGGACCGGTCGAGCCTCCCGGCCGAACACCGCGTCACCGAAGTAGCGGGCGGCATGTTCCGCACCGAGTTCAAATCCGGTCCTGCCGGCGCCGCCCGTCTCGAAATGCCAGAACTGGGCAGGGAACGGGAAGGCAGACTCCACCACCATCAGCGGCTGGGTGTGTCTTGCCGACCACTGCTTCGGCCAGTCCTCCTGTTCCTGAAGCGGCGTGCCGAGCGACTGATAGTTCATCGAGGTGAAAATTTTCCCTGAATTGCCGCCCGCATGCTGAAACAGTTCCCTGCTCGGATCCAGAGCGCGCATCACCTTTTCCGCAGTCTGAGCCCGTTTGCGCGCCGGCAGAGTGGCCAGGGGGATATAATCCGTGTCGTTCAGTTTGGCCGGATCCTGGTTCCAGGCGTAACTGCAGGTGTTGAAATCGGTATACCACATCAAAATGGTTGGATGATTGCCGTAATGTTCGAGAAAACGGGCCACCTCCTTCGTATAGCCGACCAGCTCCTCATCCTCGTAGGGCGGCATCGGGAAAAGGTTGTAAAGTCCCTGCCGGTTGGATTCGTTGAGATAGTCCTGCCAGGCGACCTGCGAGGTCTTGCGGAACGGGTCGAAACGGACGGTGTCGTAATTCATCTCTTTGACATGCGCCACATACTGGCCGACCGCCCGTGGATTTCCGTAATAGTAACGCAGCCGGTTCAATCCCGGACTCGTCCACATCCGCAGTCGCATCTTGTTGCCGTTCAAACGGAATTCACCGTTCTCCACCCACATCTCACGGAAACCGAAATCCTGCATGGGGAAGGTATCGACCTCCTGTTCCTCCCGAATCAACGCGACACTCATCCGGTAGAGATTCGGTTGTTCCGCATTCCAGAGGACCGGATCGCGCCAGGTGCCCGTAAACAAAATCAGCTGCTCCGGCGAACCATCCAGCGTAAATTTGCGAAGGAAAGATTTCTGCGTCTTTCCATCACGCCGGAAATCGAATCGAACAGCGCAGGGGCCTCTTTCGCCTGTCGGATTCTGAATCCGGGCGCGCAGCGAAACGTTCTTCTTCCGGAAAGAGGGGAAGGCGACCGCGCTTTTCAGAGCGATTTTCGCCGGCGCGTTTTCCAGCCACACGTCGTCCAGCGCGATTTCACCGTGGTCGCCGATGCTCGGCACCCCCTGCCACAGATCGACGAAATGACGGTCGAGAAACAGCGTCAATACATTTTTTCCCTCTTTCGCCAGCAGATCGGAGACGTCGATCCGGCGGGCGTTCGGCACTGCGGTGAAGGTTTTGAAGTCCTGCCGGAAACTGTCGACCAGCTTTCCGTTCAGATAGACACGGCCGGCATCGGCGTTGAGATTGGTGAAGTTCAGATAGATGCGCCCCCCTTTCCGCAGGTCGGCCGGAAGCTCAAATACCCGCTGATACCAGCCGGCACGGTGCTGAATCAGCTTCCGATTGTTCCACTGCCAGTTTGCGGATACCAGTTTCCCGTTCCTGTCGCGGTAGATCTGAAAAAGCGGCGAACGGAAACTTCCGGGGACGCGCATGTATCCCCACTCTCCCGGCGGAGGCGCCCAGGAGAAATCGTTGACAGGTATGACACGCCAGTACCCGTTCAGACAGACGCCACGCCTGACGCCGTCGGCAGTTCTCTGCGCATCGGCGAGATCCCACAGCGGCTGTTCCACGGGGCGGACCGTTGTATCGGCGAGGCGCTTCGTCTCGTCCGCGGCCGGAACGGTTTCCGGCGGAAGGAGCGAAATTCCTTCCGCCCCCTCCGCCGAGACGATGTCTCCGAAGGGCTCCGCCATTGCAAAACGGCCCTGCAAGGCATCGTCCAGCAGGAACGTCAGCGTCCGGTCCGCCTGTTCGAGCGTGAGCTTATGCGGAACGTTGAGCGAAAGCGTGTAGCAGGACTCCACGGTTTGCGTCGTTCCGCCGTTTTCCACAATCAGCGCAACTCTTCCGGAGCCCCCCATTGCGGAAAGAGTAATTTTTTTTTTGCGTCCGCCCCATTCAAAACGAGGAGCCGTTTCGGTCCGGCAGGACGCGCTTCAGGAGAACGGAATGCAAATGAAAGCCGCTCTCCATTGCGCCACGCCGGCTCCAGAGAAAGAGAGATCGTCTTCTCTTTCTTCCCGCCGGAAGCGATCATGAAGATTTCCGACGCGTCCAGCGTTCGATCGAAATATTTGATTTCATCATACACTCCGTTTCCGACAGTGGCTTTGAAACGGTCGGTGTTCTCTGTTCCGCAGAAGAAGTTGAGTTTCTGAAGTGGCAGTTTCCGGTACGCATCCGGCCGGGTCTGGTGGCCGACCTCCTTGCCGTTGATGTAGAGTCTGACTTCATTTTCGGCCCGGTTCCAGGTGAAGGCGATGTGGGCCCACTCCTCCTGCTTGAACAGATTCTTCTTGATGATCTGGACCTGCCCCGGCACGCAGACTGAAAGTTCGATCTGTCCATTTTTCAACTTCAGCAGATAGAAGCGAAACTTCCAGGCATCGTCGCGCCCGGTGATGATCGGATACTGTTCCGGATCGGTCTCCTTCCAGTGCGGTTTGAACCAGAAGGCGATCGTACCGTCACCGGTATCGCATTCCGGCAGACGGGTGAAAGTGGCTGTCGTGACCTGATCGTAAGCCTGGCGCCTTACATCCAGCGCCTGACCGATCACGCCCGGCTGATAGTCTGCCGTACCGCGGACGATACCGGCGGCCACCTTGCTGCCCCCTTTGCCGAGGATGTCCGCGGAACCATCCATCGGCACATAGAACACCGGCTCTGCGGCGCTCAGAAAAAGCGGAAGAGCCGCGGACAGGATGGAGAGTTTTGAAATCTGCATGGTGAAGAATCTCCTTTCTTTGTTTACAGATATGGTCTCCAGAGAAAAAAATTCGGGTGCGAGGAGGAATAGTTCGTCCCGTCAACGTTGGCATGCGACCTCATTTCCAGATGGCCGTCGAAGAAGATGCAATTGGTCTGCACGCCGCCGTGGCGGTAGGCGATGACTCCATCGCGGCCTTCTTCCTGAGTCTGCGGGGCTGCCAGCCAGTGATTCAAGGAACTGCTGTAGTTGTATACACGACCGCCGCAGCAGCCTTCCAGAAAGCCGAACCGCTTCGACGGAGTTCGGATTTTATTGAGCCGGAAGAGGGAGTACTCCATCCCGCTCCCCCCGGGATAGAAGTCGCAACCGTTCCCACTGTAAGGGATTCCATAGACATTTTCCAGTTTTGCGTAACGCGGGTCAATCCAGCTGTCCACCTGTTCTGCGAACGGTTCCGGGCAGAGGGCACTGCGGAGCACAAACTGCGGGGATTCCATATTTCTCGGAAAATTGGCATACCGGTGAAATGTCTCATTCGCGAACCATTTCCTGATGCCGGGATAGTTGTACGGCACCCAGTAATCGTCGAAATCCGCCGCATACTGCGTCGCGGCGAGTCCGAGTGTCTTCATCGCGTTGCCGCAGCTGAGCCCCCGCGCCTTCGACCGCGCCCGCTCCAGGGCGGGAAGCAGAATCGATGCGAGAATTGCAATGATTGCAATTACAATAAGTAATTCAATCAATGTAAATTTTTTCTCCGTTGGACCGCCGTGTTCAGGAATCTTGTCTCGCCGTCTCATAGATACACTCCATCCTTGACCTCTTGTTCCACAATGGGGATTCCGATTCCGGTTTGTTCCTGAGGGATGCCGCCGCACTCCAGAGCAAGGAGGCGGCAGATTTCGTCCGCCATCTTCTGGAATGGAGTGCGGAAGATCCAGCCGGAAAACGATTCCGCCGGCTGCCCATCCTCCTCCACGATAAAGCGCACCCTCGAGTGGACTTGGGGAGAGAGGCTGTGGTAGAACGGCAGAAAGACGCTCGTCGGGCAGACCGCGCTGAACACTGCATCAACTTTGCCGGAAGCGTTCAGCAGTTTTTCCAGTTTCGGCCACAGTTGAATCATATCGGGGAAAAAGAGACGAGAATCCAGCGTGATCCCCGCCTCCTGGTAGGCCTTCTGCAACCCGATCAGGGGCCGGGACCAGGCAGGAGTGTTGAGCAAGTAGGCGATGTTCCGCCGCCCTTCCGCAAGGAGTTTTTTCCCGATCCGATAACCGAAGGCTTCGTAATCGAAGTACAGATTTCCCTCCTTGCAGTCCGGGGTATTTGCCAGAACAACAAGCCGTTTTCCTCTCTCCCGCAACTGCCGGATTACCGGGGAAAGCTCCTCCGGCGGAGAGATCCAGAGCAGGATGTCACAGGAAGTTGCCGCAATCTCCTCCGCTGCGGCCTCCTGTTGATGAGAGGGCAGTTGGATGAAGTTGGCCTTGAAATTCTGCCGGGCGATTCCGACTCCGATTCGCCCGAGGAGCTCCAGGTAGTACGGCTCGAAATGAACCATCATGCCGTCGCCGACAATCAGAGCGACATTTTTATATTTCGTCACCTGAAGGCGGTTGATTTTCGCTGGATTGGTAAAGGCGCCGAGACCGGGGCGCCCGATAATGTAACCGTCATCGGTCAGCATCTTCATCGCCTTGCTGACCGTCGGGCGACTGACTCCGAATTTCCGCGACAGCTCCAGAATGGTCGGTGCCTGTACGGATTTTTCTCCCGCCTGCTCGACAAAATTGAGCATATAGCGGCGGATCTTCATGTATTCCGCAACGGGCGACTTCTCTTTTTTCATGTTTGAAAACCGACCTGTCGTTAGCATTTGTTAGCATTACAATTTAATTATACCACGCCGGAGATTAAATGTCAATGTCGCTTCTCTTTT
>NZ_DBEXAY010000030.1:0-12297 GCF_048170485.1 Victivallis sp.
GGAAGTCGCGCGGCATCCCCAGAACCAGCAGAGGTCTGATATCCGCCTGTATCGGTTCCTCGATCGACACACCGTTGAACCGGTACTCTCCGTCGATCACCTCGCCGCCGACGCCGCGGAACATCCAGCGGTGATGCGCGGAATCAAAGTCGGAGTATTCCCGGAAATTCTCTTCTACCGTCACGGCCGGAACCGACATCCCGCCGAGCAGGCAGACAACGGCGACAGCAACAATTCGAAACTTCATTCTTTCCCCCTCCTTCACCACGGCCAGTCCACCGCGTCGAGATGGGGATGACTGGCCATTTCCGTCCAGAGAAACGGGTACGCCTGGTGCGGAAAGAGCGGACGGCTGCTCCGAACCGATTCCACATGAAAATCGAGGCAGAGAACGTTCGCCTGCGACGCGTGCCGCGGCGCGGAAACTCCATAACCGCTCTGAAGTCCGTTGTTGCCCGGCTTGAATCGGAAATAGCCGTCCTCATAGTCGATCGTGCTGGCATCGATGCTGCGCCAGGTATCGGTAATGAGATAGCGGATCGCCGGTTTGGTGATGGAGCCCAGTGGACGGGGATTCGTCCAGACGCGGGCGATTGTCTCGTTCTGACCGTAGTGGATCAGCACTGCCTGATCCATCTCCGGGGCAGTCGGCATGGCCGGACAGTAAAAGTTATTGATTTTCAAAAGTTTCCCATCTTCCCCCATGATCCGCTGATATCAGCGATCCGTCCCCGCACTGTCGAAGATGGTCGGAATCAGGCAGTCACGGTTGTCGCTGACATACATCGCATAAGCCGTACCGACCTGTTTGAGATTGTTGGTACATTGAATCGCCTTCGCCGAATTCCGCGCCTTGTTCAGCGCCGGAAGCAGCATCGCGGCAAGAATTGCGATGATCGCAATTACAATAAGAAGCTCGATAAGAGTAAATGGAATGACGAATGATTTTTTTCTCTGCATATTCTGTTCTCCCTGGTTGAGTGTGAAAAATTACTTCTCATGGTTCGCCTCCGCTACGCTGTTGCCTTCGACAAGAATCGCTCCGATATGATGGCGCTCCGCCGTCGGAAATGATTCGCGCCGGAGCAGTTCAAGAATATCCGAATCGGTCCGGCCGGAATCGGCCGCAACCGAAGTGAACCGCACCGGGAAATCCCATTCCGGCAGCGGCTGCCCGAAAGTGACGACCGAAAGATCGCGCGGAATTTGCAAATTCTGTTCGAGCGCGCAGAAATAGAAAAGCTTCGCCAGCCGCAGGTTGCCGCAGATCCAGCCGGTGTGGCGGCTCTGCCGGAGAAACTGCCTCAGCGCAGTGGTGTCGCCATAGCTCTCCCCCACACTGTCGCGGACCGGGTCGAAGCCGGGCACGCTCTCCGCAATTGTCTCCAGCGCATGGCGAACTTTTTCCGGCAGAAGATGCCGCCGGGATACATGGGCGCTCTCCCCGAACTCGCCGAAGAATGCGATCCGCTCATGGCCCGCCTCCAGCAACCGCCGTGCCGCACGGCGGACCAGCGCAACATTATCCACCGGGAAATTGGGCGCCGGAGGATCACTCTCCAGCGGAGAACCGATCACAACCACCCGGACCTGTTCCGCCATCAGTGCCGCAATCTGCTCCCGGAACAGCGACGGATTCCCGTAGAAAATCACCGCAAAAGGTTTGCTCTGCAGACAGAATTCCAGCCCCATCGAAGTGCCACCCACCAAAAGCAGCGGCAGATACCCCTCCTCCCGGAACCGGTCGATCAGCCGGGTGGTGATGCTGTACTCCGCCAACGGTTCCCGGCGGGTGGTCAGTATCACCACGCTCCGTTCCGACGACGGCAGCGACAGCCGCGACTCCAGATTGTTGCTCCGCCAGCCGCAGTCCTCCATGCACTGAAAAATCTGCGCCTTGATCTCCGGACGCACCCCGGCCGTGCCGTTGATCGCCCGCGACACCGTCGCGATGCTCACCCCGCACTGTTCGGCGATGTCCCGGATCGTCACCTTTTTTGCCTTCAGTTTCACCTGGCTTCCTCTCTGTGAAAATATTTTCATTATTAATTATACCCGATATCACGGCAAAAAGCAAGAGCGGCGATGAAAATATTTTCATTTTTCAGGTTTCGGGGGAGTTTTTCCCCCGGAGCGGGGAAAAGGTAGGCAAAAAAGCGCCGATTCCTCTTGTATATTTCAAAGGGATTGCTATATTAACCATTCCATAGAGATGTGTCGGCTGCGGGCAGTCGCGGCGGTCGAAGGAGTTCGCTCCGGGGCCGTTGAGGAAAGTCCGGACTGCACAGAGCAGGGAGTCCTTTTGAAAAGAAGGATACCGCGGACCATATTCCGCGGGAAGGCCAGTGCCACAGAAAAAATACCGCCCCCGATTTGTCGGAGGTAAGGGTGAAAAGGCGGGGTAAGAGCCCGCCGGGCGCGTCAGCGAGAGCGGCGCCGCATGGTAAACCCCTCCCGCAGCAAGACCAAATAGGGGATGATGCCGTTGCTCGCGGCGCTATCAATCCCGGGTTCTGGTCGCATAGACAGATGATTGCCGCCTCCGTTCGCGGAGAGCACAGAATCCGGCTTACAGCAACCGCCGCATCTCTTCTCCCGGAGCGGTTCCGGAATCCGGCGCCGCGCGGGGGGTTTTGAATTCAGGTCCGGGAGGGAAGGTGGAATCCCCCCCGGGAAACGTCCGGGAATGTTTGGCAAAGATGGCGAAATATGCGATTCTCAGCGATATCCATGCCAATGGTGACGCGCTGAAAGTGGTTCTCGAAAAATGCCGCGAACTTGCGGTCGACCGGTATGTCTCGCTCGGCGATATCGTCGGGTACAATGCGGAACCGCGCGAATGTCTCTATTTGGTCCGCGACCTCAACTGGGCGGCCATGGTGCGCGGCAACCATGACGAATACACGGCAAACGGCAATACGGAGATGTCCGGATTCAACCCGCATGCGAAATTCGCGGTCAACTGGACCCGGCAGCAGCTCACCGAGGCCGAACGCGCCTGGCTGGTCGGGATGCCCTACCGCTCCACCGTGCCCGGCACCAACTCCACCATCGTCCACGCCACGCTGGATACGCCGGAGAACTGGGGATACATCTTCGACGCGCACCACGCGGCGGACAATTTCTCCTATCAGTTCACCCAGATCTGCTTCTGCGGCCACTCCCACGTGCCGGTCGCCTTCGTCAAGAAGCCGATCACCACGCTGAACGAACGGAGCATCGATGAACTGCCGGAGTGGACCACCAACGCCTCCTGCGAAATTGCCAACGTCGACTTCAACTACGCCGACGAACTCCCGGTCGAGGTCAAGGTCGGTTACAAGTATCTCTTCAACGTCGGCAGCATCGGTCAGCCGCGCAACCACGATCCGCGCGCCAGCTTTGCGGTGTTCGATACGGACAATCACATCATCACCCGCTACCGGCTGCCCTACGACATCGGTGCCGCCCAGAACAAGATCATCGACGCCGGCCTGCCCGAACGGCTGGCGCTCCGGCTCGCCGCCGGAACGTAACCCCGGCAAATCCGTTATGATCGACGCCGGCAGAATCAAACGCGTTCTGGTCATCAAACCGAGCAGTCTGGGTGACATCATCCATCTCTTCCCGGCGCTGGCGGAACTGCACCGGCGGCTGCCGGAGGCGGAACTGGACTTTCTGGTCGCCCCCGCCTTCGCGGAAATCCTGCGCTACAGCCCGTGGCCGGTTTCGGAAACGATCCTCTTTGAACGCAAAAAACTCGGGCAGTTCCGCTCCCTGCTGCCGGAATTTTTCCGGCTGGTGCGCAACCTCCGCCGCAAGCGGTACGATCTCATCCTCGATTTTCAGGGGCTGACCCGGAGTGCGCTCTTCGCCTTTCTGGCCAAAGGCGGACCGGTCGTCGGATTCGCCGCCCCGCGGGAACCGCTCGCCCGTTATTTCTACCGGCTCCACTTCCCGGTTCCGGCGGGGCATGCGGTCGAACGGTACGTCAATCTGGTCGGCGCCCTCTTTCACGATCCCTGCGCCGTCGAACTGCCCGAACTGCCGGAGCAGCCGGAAAATCTCGCTTCGCTCGAAAAAAAATGCGGGTGGCTGCCGGAACACCTCGTGGTGCTGATCCCCGGCGCACGCTGGGCCAGCAAGCAGTTTCCGCCGGAACTCTTCGCCCGGGTGAGCGAATCGCTGCACCGCCGGGTGCCGGACCTCTCCTTCGCGACGGCCGGTTCCGCAGGAGACCGTCCGGTGGAGGAGGCGATCGCGGCGGCGCTCCCCGCGGATTTCCCGTTGCTCCGCCTGTGCGGGAAAACCACGCTCGGCGAGATGATGGAGCTGCTCCGCCGCGCGGACGCGGTCGTCAGCAACGACTCCGGTCCGATTCATGCGGCGGCGGCGCTGCGCCGCCCGGTCTTCGGCTTTTTCGGCCCGACCGATCCGGAACGGACCGGTCCGTACAGTCCGGAAAGCAGGACATTCCAGCGGGATCTGCCGTGCATCCGCTGTCTGAAGCGGGTCTGCCCGACCGATTCCGCCTGTCACGCGCTCGATCCGGAGCGCATCGCAGAAGAAATTTCAACCCGTCTCGAAACCAGGAAAGGATCCCGGAAATCATGATAAAACTCACCTCCTGCAAACTCGTCACCGGCCTCCTCCTTCTGCTGGCCGCCCTCGCCGTCCACGCGCAGATGGGGCTGGACATCGACCTCAATCGCACGGTTTACATGCAGTACGAACCGGTTTACGCCTGCATTTCCCTGCGGAACGACTCCGGCCGGGCGCTGGTGTTCGGCAGCGATCCGCGGCTGCAGGGGTTCATCCTCTTCGAAATCCGCGACGCGAACGGCCGGGTGGTGCCGAAGCGCCCCGGCGCGGAAATCTCCGTCACCGGGCTGATCCTCGGCCCCGGCGAAGTCAAGCGGATGGTCCTGCCGGTGAACAAGTATTACAATATCGACGCCCTCGGCACCTACCGGATCAACGTCTATCTCTCCCACAGCATGCTCCCTTCGGAATACAAGAGCCGCGACCTCAAGTTCCAGGTGGCCAAAGGGGTGGACAACTGGAGCCGGACCGTCGGCATCCCCGACCTCACCGGGAAAAATGCCGGCAAGGCGATTCCCCGCACCTACACCATCCGTTCGCTGGTGGAGGGGAGCAACCGCTACTACTACCTGATCGTGGAAGACGCGCAGAAGGTCTTCGGCGTCATGCGGATCGGTCGCGCCATCGGGCAGGAGAAGTTCCAGGCGGAGATCGACATGCTCAGCCGGATTCACCTGCTGATGCCGGTCTCGCCCAAGGTGGGGCACTATCTCGCCTTCAGCATCGACGGGGAGAACATCGCCAACGAATACCGCAAGACCACCTCGACCATCCCCTCCCTGCTGCGCGATCCGGTCAGCGGCACGGTGTCGCTGGTCGGCGGTGAACCGGCCCGCATCGGCATCGACTTCAAGGATCCCTCCTACGGGAAGACCCGGGCGAGCAAACTCATCGAGGATGATGCTGATGACGATGCCGGCGGCCTGCCCGCGGTGACACCGCAGGAAAAACGCACCGCTCCGGTCAACCGCGGTCTGGTCGACCTCGCGCCGAAGACGAGCCGGTAACGCCGGAGGCGGACGATGAAAGGGAGCGACCGGCTTCTGCGCTCGGCGGAACAGATCATCCGCCCGGTGAGCTGGGCGACGCTGCCGCTGCTGATCGCGCTGCCGCTGCTGCGCAACGCGGGGCTCTGGAGCGCTCCCGGCTGGGTGACCGCCTGGCTGATGCCGATTCTCACCGGCGCGGCGGTCGGGTACCTCACCAATTTCATCGCCATCGAGATGCTCTTCAAGCCCTACCGGCGCACCGACCGCCACTGGCTGCGCTACGCGACGCTGGGCATCTGGCGCCAGGGGCTGATCCCGGCCAACAAGGATCGAATCGGGCGGGTGCTCGGGGAGGAGATCCCCCGGAACCTGATCGATCCGGACGAAATCGCCACGGAAATCGGGAAAGCCGCCACGGAACTCTTTGAAAATGAATCTCTGCTGCTTCGTCTGCGCGACGTTGCCACCCGCTTTCTGCAGCGCTATTCGGAGCGGATATCCGAATTCATCGCGCCGCATGTCGAAGAGGCGCTGCGCGCCGGACTGCGCGACAACCTGACGACGGAAAATCTCCGGCGGCTCTGGGATGAAGTGGCCGCCGGATACCTGAACGCCCCCGAAAACCGGGAGAAACTCGCCTCCGCCATCATCGATGAACTGCGGAAACGTTCTCCGGAACTGGCGTCACTGCTGCGCGACAATCTGCGCAGCGGCGTGCGCGACTACCTGCGGGAAAAACTCCGTCTTCTGCCGCGCATTCTGGTGCCGGCGGACCTCGCCGCGGGGCTGGTGGACTACCTCGACTGGGATCACATCGAGCGCCAGATCAGCGAAAAACTCGGGGAGGAACCGACGCAGGAGCTGATTCGCGAGGAAGTGCTCCGCTTCACGATGCGGGTACGGGACTACCTCCACAGCCCGAAAGCGCAGGAGCATCTCCGGGAACTGCTCACCCGTGGTTCCGCCAAGCTGGAGGAGATTCTGCACGACTACCTGCAGGAGAAGCTCCCGGAGCTGGCCGACCAGACGCTCCGCTCTCCGGAACTGTGGGAGATGCTCCGCAATCAGGTTCTGCCCGCGCTCCGCAAGGGGGTCGGGAGCTATCTGCGCGGCGAAGGGAAAGCGGTCCTCATCGCCCGGCTCAATCTGCCGCACCGGATTGAAGCCTCGGTCGCGGCGCAGGATGTGACTGAATTCCACCGGATGATCCTCGCGATTGCCGACGAACATCTCGTGGCGATTCAGGTGCTCGGCTACGTGCTCGGCGCCGTCGCGGGGGTGTTGCTCGCCGCAACGGCGCTCTGACCGGGGCTTCCCCGGAGGATGGAACTACTTCCGGTTCTTCTCAAACGCCTTTAACAGCACCTGTTTGCGGTCGGTGTCGCCGACCCGGCGGTTGTCTTTCCGGCTTTTCCCGGCGTGCTCGACGCTCCAGCCGGACCATTCACGGAATGCGTGATAGGTCCAGTCCCAGCCGTATTCGTCAAACAGTTCGGTACAATCCTTCAGATACTGAGCCCCGCCCGGCGCCCACGCCACCACGCTGAATTCTCCGACGAAAATACGGACTCCATGCCGCTTCTGAAATTCAAGGTAGGGACGAAACTCGTTTCGCAACCGCTCCTTGTCCCACCAGACGCCGTTGATGGCGCCGGGATAACGCCAGTTGGCGGCGCTGCGAACCGAAGAGACTCCATTGTGTGTGAACTCCATCGGACTGTAGAAATGGAACGAGTAAATGATGTTTTCGCCGCGAACTGCGAACGGCAGCGTCAGAAACCATTCGACGATGATCGGCGTATCGGGATCAACTTCGCGGATCACGTCGACCAGACGCTGTGCCATTTCCGGCCACGGATTCTTCGTGGGATCCTCCGGTTTGGGTTCATTCAACAGGTCGTAGCCGTAGATCATCTCATTGCCCTGGTAGTGCGCGGCAAGTTTCCGCCAGGCTTTCTCCAGCAGTACAAGGTTGGTGCTGTCGGGAGTGAGCTCATTGCTGAGAAGCTGCGTCAGTTTTCTGCCGCCGTAGTGGAGATCGAGCGCGAGTTTGATATTGTACTGGCGGGCCAGCGGCAGAATTTCCCTGTCGAGCCGGGCGATCTCGGAGTCGATCCAGCGCAGGTAGGCCTCCTCGGTCGTCAGTGCTTTCCGTAATTCGGAATCCGGGCGCATCTGATAGCGGAGCAGGTTGACCTTCCAGCGGCCGAGTTCGGCGAACGCCTCTGGGGAGAGATCATCCCCGCTCATCACACCGCGGTACTGTGTCCGCATGCCCGGCACCACCGGGCCGCGCGGCATGTCGGAAGTATCAGCCCGCACGGCATCGCGTACTGCCTCTTCGTCACTTCCCTCCCGGGCGCGGCGAATCTCGATCTGCGCCACCTCAAACATCCCCCTTCCGCCCTGGATCCCGATGGTAAGGCTCAAGCTGCTGCAATTCTCCGGAATCTGGAAAAACGTCCGCACCCTCTTCCAACCGTAACTGCCGAACCCTTTGACTGGTTCCGGGTAGTAGTACTTTTTTCCATCCTTGACCGTCAGCATGAATTTCGGCCCCAGATAATCGGCCTTTCCACTCAAATCGGAGCCGCGGATATATCCCTCGAACGAGATCAGGCCGGAGATTTTTTTCGGGTCAAGGGGCAGTGTGATCTTCGAATTGCCGTCCTTCTGCCGAACAAATCGGACCGCATTCCCTTTGCCGTCCGGAGCGCCGCCGGGAAGAAATTCCGGACGGGTTCCACTGGCCTGCCAGCGTTTCAATGAATCCGGCGAGTCGAAATTCTCCCGAAACAGCACCTCATCGGTGCTGACCAGTGCACCGTGGAGTACCATTCCGGCAGATGCGAACAATAAAAACAGTTTCTTCATCAGCTTTTTCCTTTTCGGAATAAAATGAGCCATAAAAGTCATCGATAAAATAGTCTTCCCGATCGGTCCTCAAAAACGATCGGCGGTTACGGATCTCTGCCGATTTCACTACAGTCAGACTTATTTCACTACCCAGTGGAGGTTCCAGCAGGCACTATCCTGCACATTGAAGGGATAGGACGCCCCGGGATCGCGAACATTGGACACCTTGTAGCTGGAGACGTTCCCGCCGAGGGAAAGCACATTACAGCTTCCGGAATGCCGTGCCGCCGGATATCCCTGCCCGCTGTCGCTGTAATCGAAGCGTGCAGTACCCCCTGTAATACGAAAATAACCCTTCGCCTCATCCATTCCGGTGGAACTGCCGATCCACGATTCGACCAGCCCGAACTTTTTCGAAATATTCTTGATCGAAGTGAGCCTCGGCGAATTGACGGTGGCCCGTTGTATGATATTCTGATTGATCCCGTAATGAGAGGTGGCAACATACCATGAGTCCGAACCGTCGAGCGGAAAATTCCCGGCCATGGAGGGACAGCGCAGCAGACTGAGCTGGATGTAAGCGCTGCTTGTCAGACCGATCTCTGCGCCGTAAGATCCATCCTGCCGCCGCCCCAGCATGGTGGCATTCCAGTAAGGCTGCTTGCCGGCGCCGTAATCCATCGGCGGCAGCCGGTCGCCGTTGTCTCCGGCGTACATGGCAAACCCGAGCCCCAGCTGTTTCAGATTATTGGTACAGGTTGCCTGCCGCCCCCGCTCCCGCGCCGCATTCAACGCCGGCAGCAGCATCGCCGCCAGAATCGCGATGATCGCTATAACGACAAGAAGTTCAATAAGAGTGAATCGAAATGGCGAACCGGTTCGTTTTCCGGGGAATGAGTGGGAATGTTTCCGCATGATCGCTGTTCTCCTGTTTTATGCTCCGGGACCGCCGGACGACGGCCCCGGAATCCGTTCCTTACTTCCGATGGGTGGTCCGGGCGGCCTTCGCACGGTTGTAACCCGGATAGACCGCGTGATCCAGCCCCTGCAGCATCGTGAGTTCGGCCGGTCCCGGCAGATTGTTGTAGAGCACCCAGACGCCCGAGGGCGGGCAGACCCAGTCGGAAAGGCCGGCGGTGATCTTCACCGGGCATTTGACCCGCCGGGCGAAGTTTACCGTGTCGAAATACCCCAGCCCCGGCGCGTACTCCGGGCGCCAGCCGCGCACCCGGCCGATCTTCACCCCGCCGAGGTCGCAGAACCACGGGATGCTGATGTCACACGAGGTGATGCCCTCCGACAGACCGGCCACCGCCACCGTCTGAAACGCCCCCTGGCTGCCGCCGATGAGATAAATCTCCTTCCGGTTCCACTCCGGCAGGCTCCGGGCGTACTCCAGCGCGCGCAGGTCGCGCAGGATCATGTTGTTGAAGTAACAGCTCTCCGGCTTCTGATTCTCCTCGTTTCGGAACCCGTATCCCCGGAGCTCTCCCCGCGCCAGCGCGGTGTAGTAGGCCGCCTCGCGGTTGTTCTCAATGCCGTGTGCATTGACGAAGAAACAGATCGCCTTCGGCGACTCCCGCACCTGCGCACTGTGGACCGCGTAGCCGTCGAAGTAAATTCGCAACGGCAGAGATCCGGGCTTCGCCCCCTTCGGAATCGAAAGATATCCGGAAACCGGCCGGTTCCCCGCGCAGGCCACCTTGACGTCGTAAATGGTCGAAACGGCCGTCTCCTTCAGCACCTTGCGTTCGAGTTCCCGGAGCGGTATCGCGGCGAGCTGTTCTTTCGCCCGGCTCCAGTAGGCGTCGAAATCGGCCGGCTCCGGCACCCCCTGTTTCAGGGTTTCCGCCGCAACGCCTCCGGCGAGTCCGTACTGTACGTTGCGCCCGTTGCGCCGTTTCGCCGGGGTTCCATACGGATCGAGCAGCATCGCCTTGACCATCACAAAACCGGGCTGATTCAGAGAGGCGCGCACCTCACACGTCTCTCCGGCTTTCACCTCACGCTCGAAGGTCTCCTTCCGGCCGTCATCGCTTGATCGAACGATCCGGAGCTTCCCCGATTCCGGTTTTCCGTCGTTGAGAATCCGGAAGGAGAACACCATCTCCTCGCCGGGCTTGTACGCGGCATCCTTCCGGTTGGCCGTGCCGGTGACGAGACGTTTCTCATAATCGGGCATCTCCACCTCGACAATCCGCACGTTGCGAAACCGTACCGTGCCGGAAACCTGTTCCAGGCCGAGCGTAAACGCCGCGCTTTTCAGCTGCGGCAGCGAGATGCGGGCCGAACGGGTCTGCCACGGCAGCGTCCCCACCGCATTCGGTGCCTGCGGGTAGTTGCGTTTGCCGTCGGCATAGACGAGCGAAAGCATCACCTTGACGCCGTTCCACGGCTTCGGTGGAGCGGAAACATTCTCCTGCTCCACTTCGGCGGAAAACACCACACTCTTCCCGGAAAGCAGCGTGGGATCCAGCGGAATCGAAACCTTGTTCCCCGCCTTCGTCTTCGCCTGAATCGTCAGCACCTGCACGCCGTTCTCCTCCGTCACAGTGCGGGTGGAGGTCGGCTTGACCTGCCGCAGAAAATCCGCGGTAAAGAGTACTTTCTCCGCCCCGCCTGCGGCCAGCGCCATTCCGAGCAGGAACATCAGCCCGGCCATTCGAATCCGTTTCATTGCAACTCCTTTCATTGATCGTGGTTGTTCTTATGATATTCACGATAGAATGTGATCTTGAGTTTTTTTGTCCCGGAAGGGCGCCGTCCGGAGGCACGCCACTTGAGCAACCGCCCCAGCGCCACCGGGTAGAGATCGAGGAAGGAACAGCGCCACTCCACCAGATCCATCCGGTAATATGACGGCGCGTGAAACCGTCCGGCGCGGGTGCGCAACGTCACGCCAAGCCGCCCCCGCCGCAACTCCTCCGGAATCTCGCGGCAGTAGAACGTATCAAGAACACTGTCAAACGGGGTAAAAACCGTATCCGCCGACTCCCCGCGCAACACTTCGGCAAGCCGGGCGCAGACCTCATCCCACAAGCGCAACCTGTCATTGTCTGCCTGTTCTTCCGCAGTGAAAAACGGCAGTTCCAGCGGCGCGACCTCCACGTGGCGCGCCAGCGCCTGCACCATATCCCGGATACTGGAGTTGCTGCGGTCGTTCAACAGCACCAGGGCCCGTTTCCGCCCCCGGCGGCGGAGGTCCCGCCCGATCCGGTCGCCCCCATCGGCGTAATCGGTCACCACCGCCGGCAGGAAACACTCCGGAATCGCCTGATCGAGCAGCATCACCGGAATCGATTGCGACAATTCCTCGAAAAAAGCGGCGTTGGCAAACGTGTCCTCCGGCGAAAGAATGATGCCGTCAAATCCATTGTAGAGCAGATTCTCGGCAATTTCCCGCTCCCGTTTCGGTTCCCTCTCGGAGGAACGCACCGTCACCATCGCGTTGCAGTGCAGCTCCTCAACCGATCTGAGCAACGCATACGGCACCTGGCGCCCGAACGAACCATCGGGAACATACGGGTGAATCAGCCCGAGCTTGAGAATCCCCGCCTCCGCCGCAGCATCGGCGACCACCCGCCCGCTCCGGCCGTGGTGCACTTCGATCAGCGCCTCCTCGCGCAACAGCCGCATCGCCTGCTGGATCACGCAGATGCTCACTCCGTACTCCGCCGACAACTGCCGGAAGCTCGGCAACCTGCCGTCGTCACGGAGAAGTTTCCCCTCCCCCAGACGGCTCCGGAGCTGCCGCGCCACCTGCCGATACGCCGCCTCCCGGCCGTCCTTGATGATGACCGATGGTTTCATCGTCCTCTCTTCAAAACTGTATTAGTGTATTGCATTAATATTATACCATAAACCATTTTAA
>NZ_DBEXAY010000031.1:0-4935 GCF_048170485.1 Victivallis sp.
CTTCGGCATGGAATCGCGCGCCGAAGCGGAAAAGAGTCTCCCCGCGGTGCACCGCTGCATGGATGCAATCCTGCGCCGCCTCGCACCGCCCGTTCCCTTCAACTGTTAAGGATGCAAGAAGATGAAAGAAAAAGCCAGAACCGCCGCCCGCAACTTTCTCGAAAACGAAACCGAATTTCACCTCGGCTTCCTGCCCACGGAGCAGTCCAACCCGATCACCCGGAACCTCGATCGCGCCTTTGCCTCCGCGACGGCAGAGGGAGTCCGGCTGCTGCAGCGCGCCGACCGCGAAGTGCTCCCGATGGCGCGGAGAATCTTCGCCTCGGAGGAGTTCCGCCGCATGGTCGAAGCGGGAGTGCGCACCGTAAAAGGAGGCGGGCGGATCGTCTTCTCCGGCTGCGGCGCGACCGGCCGGCTTTCGATTCTGCTCGAGTCGATGTGGCGGGAGTACTGCGTCACCCACCCCGGCACTCTCCGGGCGGACTCCGTCGCCAGCATCATGACCGGCGGCGACTATGCGTTGATCCGTTCGGTGGAGTTCTTTGAGGACTATCAGAGCTTCGGCCGGCGGCAGGTCGCCGACCTCGGCATGGGGAACAACGATATGCTCGTCGCCATCACCGAAGGCGGCGAAACCAGTTCCGTGATCGGCACGGTCAAAGAGGCGGTCGATCGCGGCAGTGCCGTCTTTCTGCTCTTCAACAATCCAGCCGCGCTGCTGCGGGAACGGCTGGTCCGCTGCCGCGAAGTGATCGACAATCCGGCGGTGACGGTGCTCGACCTCTGCTGCGGACCGATGGCGATCGCCGGTTCCACCCGGATGCAGGCGACCACCAGCGAACAGCTGGTCGGCGGCGCATTGCTCGAAACCATCCTCGCGGAGCTGCGCCCGGAACTCCCGGCGCCGGAGAACTTCGCCGACGCCTTCGAGCGGGTGCTCGGATTTCTGGAGTCCGCCGATTCCGTCGCCGCCATCGCCGGAGAGATCGATTTCGAAGCGGAAACCTACGCCAGTCGCGGGAAGGTCACCTATTTCGCCAACGACTACCTGCTCGACCTCTTCACCGACACCACCGAACGCTCGCCCACCTTCATGCTGCCGCCGTTCCGTCGGAAGGATGACCCGGCGGCCGTGCCGTCGTGGGCGTTCGTCAAGAACCCCTGCTACTCCACCCGCGAGACCTGGCAGCACATGCTCCGGCGCGCACCGCGCTGTCTGGAGTGGACCCCGGCCGATTACACCGCGATGGGAGCGCAGGACAAAATCATCGCCGCACCGCCGCACATCGGCACCGGCGACCTGTATCAGATGGAGGTGGGCAACGAACCGGCGCCGGAACGGCACACCGGGAAAAAGGACGCCGCCGTGCTCGTGCTCATCCCCGGCGCGCCGGGCAATCCGGAACTTGTCGCCGCCTTCGAAACGGCGGCCGCGCCATATCCGGTCCACCGCACGCTCGAGCTCCGTTCCGGAGCGGCGGATTCGCCGCTCGGCCTGATGCATCACATGGCGGTGAAACTTGCGCTCAACACCATCTCCACCGGGACGATGGTCAAGCTGGGCCGAGTGGCCGGCAACTGGATGAGCTGGGTGGACATCTCCAACAAAAAGCTGGTGGACCGGGCAATCCGGTTGATCTCCGAGCTGGGCAAACTCCCGTATGAAGAGGCCTGCTACGCGCTTTTCGACGCGGTGGAGGCCATGGCGCAGGAGGACTGGAGCAACCGGGAGAAACCCTCCCCGGTCCAGTACACCCTGGCTCGAATCGACAGGAAATAGAAACGCCTCAAGGCCGGAGCAGCGAAACGATCTTGTCGCGGCCATGCTCCGCGGCAATCTCCGCCGGCGTCCGCCCCTGCCGGTCGCACCGCGTCCGCGAAGCACCGCGGGCGATCAGCGCCTTGATCAGCTCAGGATCCTCCGAATACTCCGCCGCATAGTGAAGCGCGGTCCGGCCGGAACGATCCCGGGCGTCAATCCGCGCACTCCGGCGGACCAGCGGCTCCCAGACCGCGCTTCCCCGCCGGGAGCGGATCGCCGCCATCAGCGGCGTCATGCCGCCCCGCATGGCACGATCGCACTCCGCCCCCGCTTTCAACAGCAGCGCGACTCCGTCGGCGTTTCCGGCGGAAGCGGCGCAGAAAAGCGGCGTCGCTCCCCGGCGATCCACCACATTGCAGGGAACTTTGAGCGCAATCAACCGCCCGGTCATGGCGCTTCCGGGCCGGGATGCCGCCTCATGCAGCGGGGTCCGGCCGCTGTTCGGCTCGGCCCGCGTCAACGGATCTCCCGCTTTTTTCAACGCATTGAGCAGTGCAGGATCCCGTCCGATACGGGCAATCCGCCAGGCGCTCTGCCCGGGCCAGGCGCTGAAACGATCGTATCGATAGCCCATTCCGACCATCTCCGCCATAAGATCGGCACGGCCGCAGGTGAGCGCCAGCCGGAACGAATCCCGGTTGCCGTACCGCCCGATATACGCCCGCACATCGCGCGGCAGCGTCCAGCGACCGCAGAGATCAAGCAACACGTCGCGCTCCTCCGCCGTCCAACGGTTGGAACGGATCAAGGCGGCAAGACGCCCCGGGACATTTTGTTTCCCCTGAAGGAATTCCCGCTCCAGATCCTGAAGCTTTTTCCCCTGTTTGCCGGTAAACAAATACAGCAGAGGAACCGGATTCTGGAATTCCGCAAATCCGGGCAGCCAGTCCGGCGTCAGAATCTCCTGACGAGGGAACGCCACCAGAGCGGCAAGCTTCGCCTCATCGAGCGGAATTCTCTTCCGTGTTGCGAGCGCCCGGTCGTACCGAAGCGTGGCCATTTCAAAGCTCATCCGGTGCAGCAGAAGGAGATTGCGCGCATCCGCCGGGAGTTCCGCCGCCTCAAACCAGTCGAACAGCCGGTCGCCGCTCCGGGCGACGCCGGGCTGCAGATAGCCATTCTTCCAACGGTAATCCCAGCGCCTCGCCCCGGGAAGCGCAAGCAGTTCGAAGCCGAACAACGGAATCCGGGTATCAATCCGACCGGAATCCATCGCCGCACAGGCCAGTTCCGCAACCGAACGCAACGGACTTCCGCCGGCGGAAAGAAGCGATTCCGCCATCAGCCGGTACGCCGCAAAATCTCCGGGAAAGCGGCGGATCAGCTCACGGAAGATGGCGACCCGTTCCGCCGCCGAACGATCGGAAAACCGGTCCGCGCGGAGCAGACCGAGAAGCGGTTCCGGCCGGTCCGGCGCAAGCGACAGGGCGCGGCTCCAGGCCTGCCGGGCCTCCTCCGCCGCCGCCATGCTCCTCTTCCGCCGCTCTTCCAGCCCCCGTTTGCGGGCGGCCCCGCTGCCGGAAACCGGGGCGGAGGCGGCGGACGCGGCACGGTCGGACGCGACCCGTCCGGCGATCATCGCCGCCAGCCACGCATCGCGGTTGACGCCGGGCGTGGCGGCAAGCGCGGCGAAATCCTGCACGGTCAGCCCCTCCTCCAGCCAGAGCAGGAACCAGGGACCATCGGCCTCCGTCAGCACGCCGTCGCGGTAGAGACGCATCAAATTCCAGCGGAATCCCTCCGTATCGGGGCGGCGCCACCGCCTCACCGGCAAAGCGGCGACCACCCCGGCGGCAAGCGTCCCGGAAACCGGGTTCAGCTCCGGCGAGATCTCCTCGATCATCGCCGCCGCCGTTCCCGACGGAATTTCCCCGGCAGCGGTCATGGCAAGGATGCGGAACAATTCATCCATCGGTTCCGCCAGCGACTCTTCGCCGTCCGGCGACGCAGCGCGCCCCGCCTCCAGCGGCGCATGGCGGTGGGCGAGCAAACGCCGGAGCGGTTCCGGAGCGGTTCCGGGGTGTTCCGCCAACACAGACCGCTCCAGCCATTCGAAGAAACCGATCCGACGCGCCTCTTCCCCGGCAGGAGTTTCGCCGATTGCATCGAAGAGGCCGTCAAACAGGCCGTCGCCGGGCGGAAATGAGCCGGAACCCCCGGCGCTACGGCTCGTCTTTTCCTCCGTTTCCACGGCGGCGGCAACCGCCTTCTCCGCCCGGGCCGCCTCCGGCACAGAACGGAGCTCCTCGCGCAATGTGCGGGCCGCGGCGCACACCGCGCGATTGCGGTCCGGGTCGCCGGAATTTTCCGCCAGCCGGCGGCGGGCCAGCAGGAGACGTGTCCACGCGCTGCGCACGCCGGAGTGTCTGCGACACGCCATCAGAACGGCGTCCGCCGCATCCTGACGCGCCTGATGCAGTGCATCGACCGCGGTCCGGTATTCCGGCTTCCGGATCAGCTTCCGGCGCAGGAACTCCTGCTGCGCGGGAAAACTCTTCCACGCAACATCGGGTTCCACGGCGGCGGCGGAGAGCAGCCATCCGGCCAAAACCATGACCGGCAGAGCCGGTCGAAACAGTATTCTCATCTGCAGTCCTTCCCGTTTTCGCTCCTACAATACCATTCCAACCGGATTTTTCAACCGGCGGTGAAAATAACGAAGAGGCTATTTTTCACCGTAGAGCAGAAACCGGCAATGATGTGGATTTCACCGGATTTCTCCATTTTCGGCTTCCCCTCAATCACTGCGCGCCCGGGCTTGGATCAGCGGACGGACGCAAGCGATGGTTCGGCAAGACCAACGGGAAACGCTTCCGGGAAATCGTAAAAAAACAGAGATTGCAATCTCTCAATCGGTCGCCCCGTCTGATTCCTCCGCAGCACTGAAACCAGCAATCGAGAGCTTGAGGGATGCAAAAATGGAAAAGTTCCCCCTTTTTATTGTAAAACTTGTATAGAAAAACTCTCTTCCAACAAGGGGGACAGCGGGATTTTTCGAAACGGCAATCCGTTTTTTCTCGGTACACTGCCTCGAATACACACCTGTTCCTTCTGATGAAAAAACTTCCGCAGAGGAACAATGAATTGCATTTACCATCATCATCTTCTGCCGT
>NZ_DBEXAY010000032.1:0-20178 GCF_048170485.1 Victivallis sp.
TTTTCCTCTTGACTTTCCTCTGGAAATCAGGTATAATATTTGTAAACCAAAAGTAGGTTACACATGAAAAACAGCCAGGAAAATCGTACAGAAGCGGTTCGCCGGGAGTTGGTGAGCTTCATCAAGAGCGCCAGGTTGAAACGGGGTGACAAACTGCCATCCCAGGCCTGTCTGCGCAGCCGGCTCGGCGTTGGAGCCGTAACTATTGAGCGGGCGCTCAAACTGTTCGCGGACGACGGCATTCTGGAAATCCGCCCCAAAAAAGGGGTTTTCCTGCTGGAAGATAATTTCAACGGTTACGTCGGACGGCGGATCGGGATGGTGGAGTTCCGCATCGCCAACTATCCATATGGAGCTGTACTTCAGCAAAGTTTGCGGACACAGTTCGTCGACCATGCCTGCCAGGAAATTCCCTTCATTCGCCGGAACATTCAGAAATGCGAGTGCGACTCTCTGGATATGTATGACGGCCTGGCTCGCAATATCGCCCGACGCAATCTGGATGGAATTCTGACGACCAGTTCTTTTGACGAAGAGGCGCGGAAGTTCTTCCGCACCCGGAAAATTCCCGTCTGCTCCGTGGGGACGGCCGCGTGGCCATACGGAGCCGTTGTGCAGCAGGAAGACTTCTGCAGCAGAGCGTTTCAACTGGCCCGCGAACGCGGGTTCTCACACCCGGCCGTCATCACCTACAACGGCCCCCGTCCGGAGGGGATCCGGGGCCTTTACGCCCGCTTTTTCCCGGAAAACGCAGATACCTACTGCTGCGGCCTGGACCGGTTCAACGAGGAGCCGCATCAGGAACAGCGGCAGGCCAGAATCACCGAAGCACTCGACCGGCTCTGGAATCTGCCGGATGAGAAACGGCCGGACTGCCTGGTGATTCCGGATGACACCATTGCCGCAACCGCCTATCTTTACTGGCGGGAACGGACGAGGAATGTGCCGCATTTCATCTATGAGCGATGTGAACAGCTGCCCTTTTTCATGCCGCCGCACTGTATCGGCGATTACTTCTATATCGATGTGGAGAAAATTGCATGTGCCGCGGTTGAACTGCTTCTCGATGTGATCGATGGCAGGAAACCAGAAGATTCCCGAATCATTGTGCCGGTGCCACTGGTGAAGATGGAAGAACAAACTGCCTGCCCCGGTAAAATTTCGATCGCCTGAAGCCATGTTGTTTTTCAATCTGACAGACGTTCTCCGTTTTCTCCGTCAACTGGAGTTTTGACCGCGAAGCAATCGCATACAACCCGATATTCTCATACCCAACAAAGGAGATGGTTGAAATGGCAGTCATGAAGACGTTGCACAAGAAACACAAATTTCCCCATGGCAACAAAGCGGAATCGGAAAGCATTTACTTTACCTTGATTGAATTATTAATCGTTATCGCTATCATTGCGATCCTCGCCGCTCTGCTGCTGCCTGCCCTGAACAAGGCGCGGGAAACGGCCAAACGGGCCTCCTGTTCGGCCAATATGAATCAGGTAGGCAAAGCGGAAATGATGTATTCCAGCGATTTCTCCAATTATTTTGTGATAACAGCGCGCGGCTACGGCACCTATGCGGCGGTGATGAACCAGCTCTACAAGCTGCCCCGGACCGTATTTTCCTGCCCGACGGAACAGAATCCGACCCAGGAGGAGTTCAACTATATCTCCATCGGCATTCACCGCCCGGACAGCGGTGCGGGTTATGTCAGGACCGACGAATTCTACTGGCTGAACCGGGAGGAAATGGGGCAGTACTATCTCATGGTTGATCCCAATCACTTCTTTGTCCTGTCCAAGATGAAACAGCTCTCCCGGATTCCGTTTCTGGCCGATGTCAGACGGCCTTTCAATGTGGCGCAGCCCAACCGCGGGTTCGCCTATTTCATTCCCAACAACAAATTCGCCGGCGGCCCCAGCGGCATCGGCTGGGTTCATTCCGTCGGGGCCAACATCACCTATGCGGACGGTCATGTGGAATACCTCTCTGCTTCGGAATTAAAATCGCGGGGCTATACCTACTGGGTCGATCAATTCGGCCGGGCCGCCTGGTAAACGATATGAAAAAAGGCCCCGTTCCGCCGAAGCGTCGTGCTCCGGCAGGACGGGCCGTTGTTGAATCTGTATTGAAAAAAATTTCTCTGTACCATGAAAAGAAATCTACTGAGTCTGCTTGCTGTTCTCCCGCTTTTCACTGCCGTTTGTTCGGAACCGATCGACTCCGGCGACGCGATCGTCATCGGAAACACTACCGGAATCTATCTGGAATCGGAGTCGCCAAGCTTCTCCCTTCGTAAAAATTATGTCAAACCGGTCCGCTACCGGATTCTCGACTCCCGGAACACGCCGGTGCGTTCCGGCGAGTGGCCGGAGGCTGGCCGGGGCGTTCTGACCGTTGACTCCCTGCCGCGGGATTTCTACACCATCCGGCTGGAGGGGAGTAACTACACCGGCGCCGTCCCGTTCGGAATCGTGCCGGAACGAAAGAAAGCTCCCAATCCGGATATGATCTTCGCCGCAGACTCCGCCCAGAGCTGGCTGGCCGGAGCCCAGTTGCGGAACAGCCGCCACCCCGGCCCCGGATTTCATCTCGCGGCGGAAGCCGCCCGGCGGGCGGGCATCGGCTGGGTCCGCGACCGCCTGAGCTGGCCGGGAGTGAATCCCACTCCGGATAAGATCGTCTGGCGCCAATATATCCCCAGCGCCTGGGAGCTCGGGAAACGCGGGGTGAAAGTCTGCACCTTTTACAGCAGCGCGCCCGCATGGGCGAAACGGAAGAACCGCGATCTGCCGGACGATCTTGCCGCAACCTACCGGTTTGCCCGGATTGCCGCAGAACGCGGCCGCGGCTCCATTGAAGGGTGGGAGTTCTGGAATGAGGAGGATGTCGCCAATACGATGGAGGGAGCCTGGGATTATGCGGCGGCGCTGAAGGCGGCCATGCTCGGCTACCGTGCCGGCAATCCGAAGGCGGTGCTTCTTCACGGCTCGTTCAGTGCGTTTCCGGTGCGAAATTATTCTCGCGTCGTCATGAAAAACGGCGCCATACACTACTTCGACGTTGCAAACTTTCACGTCTATGCGCCGCTGTGTGACTACGCGAAGCGAATCAACGGCTTCCACCGTTTTCTCGCGGAATCCGGCATCCCCGGCAAAGCGATCTGGGTGACGGAGAACGGCACACTCGCCCCCGGACTTGCTCAGAAAAAAAGCTACATCCCCAACATTCTCTGCTATTCGCCGGAGCAGGAGAATCTGGTTGCGGAATTCGTGCCGAAATCCCAGATTCTCATGCAGAGTCTGGGCGTTTCCCGGAATTTCTTTTTTGTCCTTTCGCCCTACACGGAAGGCGCGCGCGACTGGGGGCTGTTGAATCGCGATTTCACCGCCCGCCCCGCCTACTACGCCTTCGCCACACTCGTCCACACGCTCGGCGACGCGACATTGCAGGGAGAACTTTCGGCTCCGGCAGGCGTCCGTGCCTGGCTCTACCGACAGCCGGACGGAACGCAGACGGTCGCCTTCTGGAGCGAAAGCGAGCTGGACACAAAACCATATGATCAATTTCATCCTCACCCGGAGAACAGGTATGAGCGTCAATTCCAGCTTCCGGCAGCCGATGGCAGTTATCTTGTCCGCGCTCTCTACGGTGCCGCGAGCCGGGTGGCGGCAAAACAGGGCTGCCTCAAACTGACTGCCTCCCGCTATCCGGCATACCTGACCGGAATGACTGGACTTGTTCCGGCAAAACCGTTTCGCAAACCCGCCGGAACGGGAGTTCCGAAAACGACGATTCGAAAACATGTGATTCTGCGTGCGGACCTCTCATCAGAATTCACCGTTTCCAATACGCGCGATTCGGTCGATATGAAACAGGATTCCGGACGGGTCACGTTGCAGATCTGGAATCTCTCCAACCAGCCCGAAACCGGCATGGTGACGCTTGGCGGCGCACGCTGTTCCGGGCTGCCGACCTCTCCCGTCACCGTTGCGCCGATGTCCTGCCTGGAAATTCCGCTGACCGTCACACCGCAACTCGATGCGGCGGGAATCAACGGGGAACTTCATTTCGAAGGCAGTTTCAGCGGGGAGAAGATTTCGCCGCTGATCATCCCGGTCCACCGGTATGAGAGAAAGCTCTCCCGCTTCCCGAGCCGGGAGTTCACCGGTATCCTGGAGCCGAAACGCTGGCGAGCCAACAGTTCCGGAGCGATGGAGATCCGGTTCGATCCTGCGGAGAAGGCAATCCGGTTCGACTGGAAGTTCACCGTACACGGCGATCGCGGCGACCGCTGGGTCTATCCGGAATACATCCTCCGCGGCGGCGAAACGCTCCGCAATGCCGCGGCCGTTGTCTTCGAGATCAAGACCACACCTTCCATCCCCCGCGAAGCCGTCTTCATGGCGGTCAATGACTGGACCCGTCAGCATGGCAAAACGACCTACATCTGGTATCACAATCCGGGGCCGGAGTGGGAGACACGCCGGGTGTCGTTCGACGAGATACTGCCGGAGCCGGAAAAGGCGAAAATGATCCGGATCGGCCTGAATCCTCTGGTAAATCAACAGACCTTCTGGATTCGGAACCTTCGCGTCATCTACCACCCGTAAACGCCGGAGAAGCCGGGGAACATCATGCCTTCCCCGGCGGCTCTTCCAAGCCGAATCTCCCTTCAACAGCCGTTGCGCTTCGTAAAGCGGCAGCTGGTAAAGGCGTATCGCGGGCAACCGCAACCTGCCGGAAGAAGAGGTGCGCAATTTTCACGCATCAACGAAAAATCCGGCCAACTCTCATCACAAAGGGTTCGTCTCTTTCCGGCGGGGCGGCGGGGCAACACCGATGCGCCCCTTGCCGGTGTGACATAAAATCCCGGTTGGACGGCTGGAAAAAGCGGTCCGGCTCCTTCATGCCGGACCGCCGCATTCACTCATCAAGGAAGTCTCTGCACGGAAATATCGTCCAGGTAGACCGCCCCCTTCTCCTTCGGCAGCCAGAACTTGATCCGGGCAGTCTTATCCAGAACATCCGGATAACGCTTCGTGTCTTCCGACACAACCAGGGTGAGTTCGTAAGGCTTCCAGTCATCCGCGAGATTGAACTTCCGGCGGATATAGAGATGCTCACCCCGGTGTTTCACCGGACTCCAGATCTCAATACAGCAGTCAAGAACTCGTATTCCCTCCCCTTTCGCCCAGAATGAGAGTTTCAATTTCTGCCCGGGCATGGCGGGAAGATCCCGGGAAATTACCGAAAGGAGCGCCTCCGGCGAAGCGGTCAGCTTCATACAGCGGGTGCCGTTGAAGAAATCCCGGTTCTCCACAAGCGTCGCCGGATAAGCCGGTGAAGAGTAGTTCTTCTTCCAATCCTCCGTCATTTTGCCCGCTTCCAATGAGCCATCGGTCAGCAGAGAGGTGACGGCAGAACCGCGGGCTGCCACCGGAGTTTCCTGAATGATTCCGAACTGGAACCGATCCGCATAGGCTTTCCCCTCCGCGCCCCAGGCGACGCTGCGCACCGCTTTGCTTCCGGAATTCTCCGCGTCGTTGATCTTGATGCCGAAGCCGAAGGGAACCCCTTTTGCCGGGCATTCAAAACGGACGGAATATCCGGAAGCGGTCGGGGCAATCTCCCAGCGGCAATCCTCCTCCCGCAGCTGCTGCGACCAGATCCGAAACGGCTTCGGGTCACGCGGCGAAAGAAAGACGCGCGACGTCTCCGCATTGTAACGCTGCGCCGAACGCTCCGCCAACACCAGCGGGATCGGATCGAGAAAGAGCTCCACTGAATCGCTCTCCCACGGTTCCCGCGTTCCGTTCGGACCGGCATCGGTCGAATCGCATACCTCCACACTCACTTGGAAACGTTTCTCTCTCACCTCCGTCCGCACTTCGGCGGAAAGCCGGCCGTCCGCAGACCGAAGCTGCAGGGGCGAGCCATTCGCCAGCACGGGACTCTCGGAGAGCAAGAGCGGCACCCGGTAAGTCGATCCGTCAAAGATCACCACATGGGCCGGCGTTTTCTCCCCGCGAATCCGGCGAACCGGAATGGAAACCATCCGGCTCTCCCCCGGCTGCAGAGAAAGTTTGACACACTCTTTCGCACTGTAGCCGCCGCCGTTCAAACCGACGATGCAATGCCGGATCTCATCGGATTGATTGTGAAGCCCGACGACGGCATTTCCCTGTATCACCCGGCCTCGGTCCGACACCTGAACCGGAAAGACGAAACGGGGTTTCAACGCGGCACAGGCGGCGAGAAATTCCGCATCGTTCCTCTTTCCCTGCGTCAACAGCCAGGGGGCCGGCCCGACCTTCTTCAGGCCCGGCGCAACCGGGTTCCCGAAGAGATCCATCACATCAAACCGGGAAAGATCCAGCGTCACACCTGTTTTTTTCTCATAGTTCCAGACTGCGGCGATCAGTTTTCCGTCCCGGCGGTAGACGTAGCAGATCACGCCGGCCGGAAGACGGTGCTTCGCCACCACCTTCGCCCCTTCAAACAGACGGGCCAATGTGTTGCAGGCGACAAAATAGGTGGATGGAATCAATTCGCCGACGTAGGTGAGATAACTGGAATCCCGCCACAGCATATCTTCCTGAATTGAGATCGATTGTGCGACGTTCTCTCCGCAATCCAGCAGAAACCGGGTCAGCAGATACTCCACCTTTTTCTCCTTCTGTGCCCGATCGGTCGATGCGGGTGTATCAAAGAGGTAGTAAAGTTCCGTATTCCAGATGGGCAGAGTTTTGCCCGCTTTCTTCTGCAGATCGAAAATCGTCCGAATCGCCGCATCCGCGGGCTGCAACGACCCCAGTTCCCGCATGCTGTAGGGATGAAAACTGAGAATGTCACACCAGGCGAGCCCACCCGCTTTGATCGCCTGTTCGAACCAGCTGTTGCTGTCCGCCTTGAAGTCGGAAGTGACACTGAAGCCAACCACCCGAGCGTTTGCATCCCCCGCCTTCAGCCCCTCCCACGTCGCCTTGAGATAGCGGTTATACACCTCCGGCGTGACATAGAGATTGGGTTCGTTGGTGAACTCGAAATAGGCTTGTTTCCCCTTCAGATGCCGGGCCAGAGCGGTCATGTACTCGTTCCAGCAGTCGATCGGCGGCAGAGCGATGTATCCCTTCAGCTTCTGCATCGCGTAAGGAGGATGTTCCGCCGGACGTTCCGCCATCGGCAGCGCCCAGGCAGGCAAAGGATTCTCCCGCGCGTATCCCGTCTTCAGATACGGCTGCCGGAACAGCTCGCCGCCAAGCACATGCACCGGAACCATCCCGTATTTCTCCATAAGTCCGGTTACGGAGTCCAGAAAACTGAAATCATATTCTCCCCTCACCGGTTCTGTTGCCGCCCAGGCGGTCGGCAGACGGCCGCTGTCCCACAGCCGCACGAGCCGGATTCCGGCATCGCGCAGAAGCGCGAACCGCTCCTCCACGGAGACGTTGGAAGTGAAATATCCGTTCCGAAGAATCAGCTTATGATTGGTGTAACCGCTGGTCAATTTCGGCCCGCCGTTGATTCCGACACAGATATCCCGGTCATAGTTGCGCGGTTTCCGCTCGATGCTGCCGATCACCACATACGGAAGCTTCCGGGAGACGATTCCGTCGCCGCTTACTTCAAGCGTGTAACTGCCGTACTGCGGAGCAATGCGGCTGCGCAGCGGCAGCTCCGCGATTTCACCCGCCTTCAGCTCGACGGGCACACTCTCTTCCTGGATGGTTTTACCGTCATATTCGGAAACGGTTTTCACCTTCAAGGCTCCACGGTATTCCTGCGCCGTGTCGTTCTGGAGTTTCAGCCGGAACGGGGATTTCTCCTTTTCCGCAATGTTCCAGCAGTAGCGACGGCCGGCAATCCCGGCATAGACGGCTCCGGGACTTCCTCCATCCTCCGTAACGGAAAGATCATCCAGCCAGAGATTCCCTTTCCATCCGCCCTCCGGATCGGTCCGCTGAAACGACCAGATCCGGATCACATTCGGGCCGCCCGCCGCGCCGGTTTTGAAGCGGAAACTGTATCGGGAATACCGGTCGCCGACCTGAAAGGTCTTACGGTTGGTGTTCCACTGGATGTCATGGATCAGCGCTTCCACCGGCACTCCGCCCGCGACATCGGTTTTCGCGGTCATGGAGAAGGTGTAGACCGTGTCGGGTTTCAGCACAAACGAGGAGACGTAGAACTCGAAATAGTCCCCGTCCGGATTGGGAATCCGAATGGAACAGTTCCCGTGTGCAGGATCTGCTTTTTCCAACTCCAGCGGCAGATGCCGCCGGTCTTTCCGGGTGACAATCCGGTGCAGTGCGAATCCATCGGTACCCAGCTCGAATCCGCCATTGTAAATCAGGTTTCCGCACTCCGCACTCATCACGCCGAGAGAGGCGACAACCGCAAAAAAAAACTTCATCTTCCACTTTCCCTTCTACTAATTCCAATACCGGTTTCCATCCGCATTTTCAAACAGAAATATTTCCCGTACTTTTTTGTTGTTTGAAACATATCGCAGCGTCGGCAGAACACCGGCGTGCCCGTCGGCATACAGCATCTGATCGCTCTCACCCGGATGACGCAGAGAAAGTCGGTCCAGCGCGGTCGTATAATCGTAGACAATCAGCATATTTTTCTGGTCGTCCTTCTGCATTTGACCATCGGCACAGACGATGGCGCGGCTCGGACGTTTGTTCGCGGTGATCTTTTTCGCCATGCGCGGTTCCGAAGCAAAACCGTTGTTTTGCGCACTTCCCGTCCACTGTCCGCAGTAGGCATTCCACCCGTAGGAGGTAATCGAATAGAGCGTATCCTGGTAACTATGTTGATACACCTGTTCCGGCGGTGCCGCCGGACAGAGAAAAATCGTCTTCCGGTCGGAAAAGAAATTGCCGTAACTTGAATTCCCGACATAGGGCCAGAGCATCACGATCCAGCTGTCCATATACTGTGCGGTATTGTTCCACTTCTGCCGGCAGAACGGTACGTAATCCTGATAATCCCGGGTGTAGTTGATCATCCCGGTGCCGATCTGTCTGAGCTGGTTCAGGCAGGTGACGGAGTTGGCCCGCATCCGTGCGGAATTCAGAGCGGGCAGAAGCAGTCCTGCCAGAATTGCGATGATCGCAATCACGATCAGAAGCTCGATTAACGTGAATAAACCTCTCCGTTTTTCATCTCCTCGCATGTGCTTCTCCCTCATTTCAGCAGTTGATTATAGATCACGAAACGGACGTCATAAACCGCGTGTGGCAGCGGCAGACCGGGATCCCGTACTTTGGCAATCAGATATTCCATCATATCCATGCCCATCTTTTCCAGGGGCATATCGGCATAAATGATTCCGGCGTCGGCATAGATCTCGCCTTCCAGCCGGTCGAAGCAGAAGAGCGTAATATCGCGCCCGGGAACACGTCCGGCCTGTTTGCAGGCGAAAAGCACCCAGTCCAGCACACCGATGAGCGGCAGGAACAGAGCGTCCGGATGCGTTTCCCGGATGAATCCGGCGATGGAATCCACTGCGGCGAGAGAATCAAAATCCCGCACCAGTTTGAACGGTTTCCCGCCGGTTTCCGAAACCGCATCTTCGTAGCCCGCCATGCGGCATGGATTGCTGTAATTGCCGAAACGCTCTCCATCAATCGCACCGATTTTCTTCAAACCGAGCCGTTGAAGCAGGCGGACCGCCCGTTTCGCCTCTTCATAGAAATCCACCCGGAAGGTGGCGACTTCCGGCCAATCCCGGTTCAGCACAGCAATCGGGAATCCACGCCGGGAAAGTTCGGCGAGCCGCGCCCGGGAAACGCCGCCGGCTTCCACATAAAAAAATGCGTCGAACGGCAATTTTCCCTCCGCGTTCAATTCATGCGGGTCGGCAAACAGCAGATGACAATTCTGCGCCGCGGCAACTCGCTGCACCCAGGGAATGATGGGGGACGCATAGGAAAATGAGTACAGCCTGGTCATGCCGATCGTCAGCGGCTTGTTCAGTCCGGCATCCTTTTCGCAGACAAAGCTTCCGACCCCGGGCTCACGACGGATCAGCCCGCGCTGCTCCAGATAGTCCAGAACTTTCCGGATGGAAGAACGGCTCAGCGAATAGTGTCGACAGAGTTCATGCTCCGAGGGCATCTTCTCGCCGGGAGCAAGACACCCCTCCCTGATCTGCAGCATGAACTTCTCCGCGACCGGCTCAAACAAATTTTTTCGCCCTGCCATGCGCCATTTCCATACAAATTAAAATACATGTTTGTTTTTACAGGCAATATAAACTGGCTTTTGAGTTTTTTCAATAATGGAGCGAAAAAAAACACAGATTTTTTTACAATTGATCAGGAGAACACCGGGGAACACAACAGCAACATCTTGTTGCTTAGCACTTTTCACTTTACCGAAAGTAATCCGGCAGGATATGCAGCAAGTGTCTGTCTGCGGCTCCCCGGCAATGGTCATGAGATTGTTGCGCCCGGCCCGGCAACCGGACAAAATCGCGTCTATCCCGCCCCCACCGGTTCGGGGTCTCAAATACACCATTCCCCGGGAAGCCGTCTTCATGGCGGTCAACGACGGGACCCGTCAGCATGGCAAAACGACCTGCATCTGGTACCACACAATCCGGGGCAAGACTGGGAGAAACGCCGGGTGTCGTTCGACGAGATACTGCCGGAGCCGGAAAAGGCGAAAATGATCCGGATCGGCTGGGATCCTCCGGTTAATCACCAGCCATTCTTGATTCGGGACCTTCGCATCATCGATCACCCGTAAATGCCGGAGGAGCCGACCTATCCCGGACCGCCGGACGCTATTCCAGCTTCAGCACCAGGGGGAACGGATGCTCGACGCGGTTCCGGCAGGTAATCCGCAGACGGCCGGCGGATTGCGTCATCTCGATTCCGGAGCACTCCTCCCAGTTCCCCGAGGCGGTCAGAACGCGAACCCGGGGGACAGCCCCCTGCCAGCCGAGATCGAACGAACACTCCGGCCACGCATCGAGATTCAGGTTGAAACAGCCGATCACGGTGAAGTCCGCCATATCCCGCCGCCAGGCGAGCGGATACGCCCCGTCGCACTGGAACAGCATCGCCTCGCTCCCCTTGCCGAGATAGCGGATCGCACTCTGCAGCTGTTTGCGGCGGAACGGGTGGCAGAAGGCGACCCCGCAGCAGCTCTGATACTCCATGCCGTGCACGATCACCCGGCCGCCGCCGGCATTCTCAAATGCGATCATCGCCGGCGAAGTCCGGTTGGTATCCGGGTCCACCCAGGAGGAGATCACCTGCGCCCCCTCCGCCGCCTCCAGCGGACAGATTCTGCCATCGGCACTCAGGAACGGCAGGGTCGCCGTCAAATATTTGCGGGGAGCTCCGCCGAACTCGACGTTGTGAAACTCCTCCGCGGAAACCACCCACGGCAGCTGGACCCGGACAGCGGGCGGCGCGATCCGTTTCAGCCCGATCTCGGCCCCGAAGCCACGCTCCAGCAGAATTCCGGCGGCGACGCCGTCCAGCAGCACTCCGCGGGTCAGCCACTCCCTGAGCTCCTCATCCGAAAGCATCCGCGCGCTCTGCCCGGAGAGGGCGAGAATTCCGGACTCCTCGTAGGTGGTGGGAATCCCCATCGACTCCAGCGCGCTCATCATCGGGAAGCCATCCTCCGCCAGATCCTGGTAGGAGGCTCCGGCCGGCAGCACCTTGCGCATGCTGAACTCATCCCGGTGAAGCAGTTTGACCCCCCGGTAACGGCCGGGCCGATTGGCAACTCGTGCCAGCTCGTTCAGGAACGGCTTTTTCTCCGCCAGCATCGTACCGTAATGGATCTCATCCTGCATCGGCGTCCCCGCGTGGTCAAACAGATTCAGCGTCACGCCGCTGGAGCCGTAAGCCATGGAAACCGCAATTTCCAGAAAGGTGAAGGTCACACTCTTGGAGAAACGGGTGAACGGCACGCTTTCACATTCCGTCTGCTCGATCACCCCCTCCGGCAGAGCGTGGCGCGTCAGCTTGATGGAGTCCTGCGAGTAGTAGAATCCACGCATGGACTCTTCGCAGTAGTTGGCCATGGGCGGACGGCTGTAGAGCGGACGATGGTCCGCCAGCGCCTCGGCCAGCCGCTTCCAGTCCCGCCCCTCCACGCAATGCTGCCGGGGACCGCTGGACATCAGCCCCATGCAGGTCTCCGGCGAAACCTCGTGCGTCACCTTCGCCAGGAAGGCGACGGTTTCGATCATGACCTCCTGCTGCATCCGGAGATACTCCGCGCGCCACGGATGCGGACGCCCCGGCTGCAGAATGGCGCGGACCAGCTCCTCCCGGCTGACCTCCCGGCCGACGCGCTCGCTGAACAACTTCATATGCCGGGGGCAGAAGCAGCCGAAACGCACCGGTTCATGGTTGAAGGTTCTGATGTCATCTTCGACCCACATGATGTGGGGATGGGTCTGCGCGTAGATGGTCCACAGCTTCCGGGTATGCTCCCGCCATACCGGCGAAAGGAAACAGGCGCAATGATGCGTCTCGGAACCGTCATCTCCTACCATGCATTCCAGCCCCGGCAGACGGTCGCGATCATCCCGGCCGCGGTCGGCATGGCCGGCGGTGATCCACGGATTCAGCGAATAGACGATCCCCAGCTCCTCCAGCCTCCGGCGGACCTCGAAGAGTTTCTCCTGATACGCGGCGGCCCATTCCAGCGACGGATGCCCGTGCGAGAACTCCTCCGTGTCGATCTTCACGATCACTTCATCGATTTTAAATTGAGGGGCCAGCCGGCAGAGCTCTTCCAGGGTCTCCTGAAATCTCCAGGGCGGCAGTGTGCGGCGCAGAGAGTACCACGCCTGATCAGGCAGGGTCGGATTCAACATGACAAGATGCTTTCGAAGTTCAATTTTTACTATTTTTCTGTAGAATCGCCGAACGCCGGGAGTGTTCAAACGGAATTCCCGCGGCAGTTCGAAGCGGTATGTTTCTCAGCCGGGAGATACTTTACTCCATCTTGTTTATTTTTCAACTTCATTCCGCCGGAGGAACCGCCATTTTGAGCAGAAAAAAAGGGCCCCCCGGCCGCCTCCCCCGCCCGCCGGCAGAACAGGAGATCAGACCGCCCCACCGGAACTTTTCCGGAACCGGCGCGGCGAAAGCAGAAACCGCCCGGTGAACTTCTTGGAAAAGTAGTTGGAATCGTGAAATCCGCAGCGCAGTGCGATCTCACCGATCGGCCAGTCCGTTTCGGCCAGCATCGCCTTCGCATGTTCCAGCCGCAGCCGGAGCAGATACTCGACCGGCGTCGTGCCGGTCGCACCGCGGAAAACCCGCAGAAGCGTACTGATCGACATCGAACTGGCCCGGGCCATCTGCGAGAGGCTCCACTCGTCAGCGTATCCGGTCTCCAGTTCGCTCAGCAGCCGCCCGATCCGCAGTCTCGCTTCGCCGGGGCCCGTTTGCTCCTCCGCAACCGAGCGGGACAGCAGGAGAATCATGCTCTGCAGCAGTGTCACGCAGGCGATTTCAAACCCGTCCCGCCGGAACTGCAGCTCCTCTTCGGCATGAGCAACCAGTTCCAGGAGCTGATGCAGCTGACCGCGCCCGAGCCTCAGATGACCATCAATTGTTTCCGCTGCCCCGCTCCGCCCCGGAACCGTGCGGAAGATCGCATTGTATCCCGGCAGTTTCCGGAAATAGGACTCCGTGCCGCGCAGCAGCCGGCGGTCGAACATGACGTTGACGATTTTCAACGATCGATAATCGGAAAATCCGTGCCGCATCCGGTTTTGGATGATGAAGACATCTCCGGTACCGACCCGGCCGGCCACATCATCGACAATCTGCTCCCCCACGCCGCCGGAGATGATGACGATTTCCGTAAAATCATGGCGATGAATTACTCCAGTAAAGTCGTAAGCGTGGCTGACGCGGGTTCCCTCCACGCGCCGGATCGAAAACGGGAACCCGGTGGAATCGAAATAGAACGTTCCCGCCAGTTTTTGAATCGTTTTTTTCACAATGACGATATTATACCCTTTTTTGCGGAAATAGTCAAGGTTTTTTCTGTCGGAAACACTATACTAGATCGCAGAATCATTTCAAACAGGGAGATGTTCCATGCGTTTCAATCAATACTGCGTCACACAGCGCTCCATGCCGTTCTGGTGCATCAGCAATCCATTGAGCGACCCCTTCGGCGGAACGGTTCTGGAGAAAGGGGACTCCCTCGAGATGGCCCGGCTGATCGCCTGGGCCGCGCGGGAAGGCCTGATCGAAGCGACCAGCTACCACGACGACGATCTCGTGCCCTGGAATCCGGACGCGCCGGAGGATGATCTGGATCCCTCCAGCGACGCCAGCCGGAGACTGCGCGAAATCAAAGCGGTTCTCGACGAAGCCGGCGTGGAGGTGCACGCCTCCATCTGCAGTCTGCACGGCAACAGGATCTTCCGGAACGGCGGCCTCTGCAATCCCGACCCGGCCATCCGTGCCCTGGCGGCTCGCAAGGTGGAACGCACGCTGCGCATCGGCCGGGTTCTCGGTGCGAAATACTACGTCTACTGGGTCGCGCGGGACGGCTTCGAAGTCCCCGTCTGCACCGACTGGGCCAACGTGTACGAATGGCTGGCCGAGGGGCTGAACCATGTCACCGATTACATCCGTGAACAGAAGATGACCAACTACATCGGCGCCACCGTCGAACCCAAGCCGAACGAGCCGCGCGGCCAGATGTTCCTGCCGACCAGCGGCCACGCGGTCGGCTTCATCCTCGGCAAACTCCGTCAGCCGGAGTTCTGGGGCGTCAACCCGGAACTTCTTCAGCATGAAAGCATGTGCCTGCTCAACGCCGTGATGACCGTCAGCTATCTCTGCTCGCTGGGCAAACTCAAGTTCCTCCATTTCGGTTCACAGATCAAGGCCCAGTTCGACAACGACTTCCCGCCGCTGATCGGTCCGGAAGGGCTGAAGGAGACGGTGTTCCTGTTCAAGGCGCTCCACGACATCGGCTGGAAAGGCGTCGTCGAATTCGACTGCCACATGCTGCGCGCCGAAGGGGATCCGCAGCAGCAGACAGAATGCCGCAAGCAGTTCATCCGCAACTGCTCCGAAGCGGTCGACATCGCGATTGCGCTGGCGAAGCGCATTCAGGCCCCCGCGCCCGGACTGAGCCAGTCCGCCGCCGATCTTGCCAGCATCCGCCAGATGTGCAACCTCTGAAGCAGGAGCGGCGCAAATGGGATTCCATCTCGGCATTGACGTCAGTACGCAGAGCGTGAAATGTATCGTCATCGATACAGAAGACGGTACCGTTCCGGCGGAGAGTTCGGTAAATTTCGGCCGGGATCTGCCCTCCTATCACGCGCCGGATGGTTTCCGGCCCAATGCCGATCCCCGGATCAAACAGGCTGATCCCCGGATGTGGCTCGACGGACTGGAACTCGCGCTGGAGCAACTGTCAGCCTCCGGGTTCGATCTCGCCCGGATCGACGGCATCTCCGGCTCCGGCCAGCAGCACGGCTCCGTCTACTGCCGGGAGGAGTTTTCACCGTTGCGGCCGGGGCGCTCCCTTGCCGAACAGATCGGCCCGCGGCTCTCCCGCCCGGTGGCCCCCATCTGGATGGACCGCTCCACCGCAACCGAGTGCCGCGAATTGGATGCGGCATTCGGTGATCGGCTGCAACGCGATACCGGCAGTCCGGCCATCGAGCGCTTCACCGGTCCGCAGATCCGCAAATTCGCCCGGGAGGAGCCGAAGGCATGGCGTCGGACACGGCGGGTCCATCTGGTCAGCTCCTTTCTCTGTTCGGTACTCTGCGGCAGTGACGCGCCGATCGATTTCGGCGACGGCGCCGGCATGAATCTGTTGAATCTGCAGACGTTGCAATGGGATCCGGCGATTGTGGAATTCACCGCGCCGGACCTGATGGCGAAACTCCCGCCGGCAGTCCCCTCCGCGACGGTGGCAGGCGGGCTGGACGGCTGGTTCCGCCGGTTCGGGCTCCGGCCGGGCATCCCGGTCGTGGTCTGGTCGGGCGACAATCCGAACAGTCTGGTCGGCACCGGCGCCGCCACCCCGGGACTGGCGGGAATCAGTCTCGGCACCAGCGACACCTTTTTCGCGCCGATGCGGGTATTCAAAACCGACCCGCAGGGCTGCGGCCACGTATTCGGCAATCCGGCGGGCGGCTTCATGAGCCTGATCTGCTTCACCAACGGTTCGCTCGCCCGCGAGGCGATCCGCCGGGAACTGACCGTGAACTGGGAGTTCTTCGACCGGGACGCACTGGAGCAGAGTTCCGCCGGGAACGGCGGACGCCTGATGCTGCCCTATTTCGAACCGGAAAGCACTCCTCCGGTCCCCCGGCCGGGCGTCCGGAGGAACTACACGCAGGCGACGCCGGCGGAAGAGATCCGCGCGATTCTGGAATCCCAGGCGCTGAGTCTGCGTCTTCACTCCAGCTGGCAGGGGGAGAGATTCCGGCGCATCCGGCTGACCGGCGGCGCGTCGAAATCGACCGGCTTCCGGCAGATTCTCGCCGACGTCTTTCAAGCGCAGATCGAGACCATTCAAGTGACCAACTCCGCCGGGCTGGGTGCGGCGTTCCGGGCGGCCAACGCGGTGGAACAAATGAGCTTCGAACGGCTTTCCGACCGCTTCTGTCGTCCACAGGAGATCACGCACCCCGATCCGGCGAATGCGGAACTCTATCAGGAGATGCTGAAGCAGTTCCGCGATTTCGAAGCGGCGGCTCAACAGGCCTGAACCGGGCGGCACGACGCGGGAGAGGAGCTCACCTCTCCTCCCCGGTTTCGGCGCCGCCGGAGCGATATTCGCCGGGCGTGAGCGAATGCACCTTGCGGAACACCTTGCAGAAGTAGCTGACATCGTCGAAACCGCACTGGGCGGCGATCTCCTTGACCGACGCGGTCGTAGTCTGCAGCAGCCGCACTGCGAGGCGCATTTTCAGCCGGATGATGAATTCGTGCGGCGAAATCCCCTCCTCTTTCCGGAAGCGGCGCGAAAAATGCGAGCGGCTGCATCCGACAGCTTCCGCCAGTTTAGCGACGTCGAGCGGTTCGGCGAGGTGCTCGAGGCAGTAGTCATGCACCTTGCGGTGGAACCGGTCGGACTCCCCCTGTTTGCCCCGGTCCGTGTCGGCCAGAAGCGCCATCAGAAACCGGTAGGCCGCGGCACTTGCGTCATAGCGGGAAACCAGCTGCCGGGCTCGGCACATCCGCAGAATCTCCCACGCGGCCGAGACCGTCCGGGAGTCGGCGGAGAAATCGCCGAGCACCCCGTTCCGCCGGCGGAACTCCCCCGCCAGCCGGACCGCCTCGGAACCGTGAAAACTCACGTAGAGGAACTCCCAGCCGGGGGAATCCTCCGGCAGAAAGTAGCAGTGATTTTCCGGAGCGATCAGCAGCATGGCCCGCCCCGGCGGAACCGGATACTCCAGCTCGCCGAAGCGGAGCCGGCCCATTCCGGAGAGCGTATACTGCCAGATGACCATGTCGTGGCGCCCCCGCTTCATGCCGTCCCAGGAGTAGTCGCCGGTCACACACTGATGGCCGCAGTTGATGAGCATCGCATGCAGCCGGACCGTCCGCTCCGAATAGAACGGAGCGTAGGATTCATGGAAGGGAACAAATTCCGGATTCACGCTCAGATTTACCTTCTGTTCTGGGATGTTTTCCTACAATGTACCATTTTCAAGCTCACTTTTCAAATTTTCGAAGTCGAAGAAAAGCACAAAATTACCATCAATAGCATGTTTTTCATATTTACATCCGCCATAAAAACAACTATTGTATAGAAGCGACCGGGAGGAGCGGGGACAAGGGGTCCCCTGCCCCCGCAGAAACATCACACAGGATCCGGAGAAAGCTCAAATGGCGAAAATCACATTCATGGGAGCAGGCAGCACGGTATTCGCCCGCAACATCATCGGCGACTGCATGTGCCGCGAAGCGCTGAAGGATTCCCACTTCGCGCTGTACGACATCGACGGCGAACGGCTCAAAGAGTCGGAATTCATCCTCAAGACGCTGAATGCCAACATCAACGACAACCGGGCGACGATCACCACCCACCTCGGCGTCCGCGCCCGCAAAGCGGCGCTCCGCAACGCGGACTTCGTCGTCAACGCCATCCAGGTCGGCGGGTATGAGCCTTCGACCGTCATCGACTTCGAGATTCCCAAGAAATACGGCCTGCGCCAGACCATCGCCGACACGCTCGGCATCGGCGGCATCTTCCGCGCACTGCGGACGATTCCGGTGATGCTCGACTTCGCCCGCGACATCGAAGAGGTCGCGCCGAACGCCTGGTTCCTCAACTACACCAATCCGATGGCGATGCTCACCGGTGCGATGCTCCGCGGCAGCAGCGTGAAGACGGTCGGTCTCTGCCACTCGGTCCAGGTCTGCGCCAAGAGCCTGCTGACCACCCTCGGGCTGGAGTGCGACGAAGAGCGCGAAAAGAACCTCCGCACCTACATCGCCGGCATCAACCACATGGCGTGGCTGCTGTCGATTCAGGAGAACGGCAAGGATCTCTACCCGGAACTCAAAAAACTGGCCGACAAGAAGATCAAAGAGTGGCGCAAAGCCGCCCCCGCCGACAAGTCCGGCAACATGATCCGCATCGAGATGATGCGCAAATTCGGCTACTACGTCACCGAATCGAGCGAACATAACGCCGAATATCAGCCCTACTGGATCAAGAGCGCCTATCCGGAGCTCATCACCGAGTGGAACATTCCGCTGGACGAGTATCCGCGCCGCTGTATCAAGCAGATCGAAGGCTGGAAGAAGCAGTACGCGGAACTCTCGAACGACCCGCATCTTTCGCACACGCTTTCGCGCGAATACGGTTCGGGCATCATGAACGCCATCGTGACGAACACTCCGTACCAGATCGGCGGAAACGTCCTCAACAACGGCCTGATCGACAACCTGCCGAAGGAAGCGGTGGTCGAAGTGCCCTGCCTGGTCGACGGCAGCGGCGTGCAGGGAACCCACGTCGGGGCGCTGCCGGTGCAGTGCGCGGCGCTGAACATGACCAACATCAACGTTCAGCTGCTCACCATCGAAGCGGCCCTCACGCTCAAGAAGGAGCACATCTATCAGGCGGCCATGCTGGACCCCCACACCAGCGCCGAACTGCCGATCGACACGATCGTGAAGCTGTGCGACGATCTCATCAAGGCGCATGGCGACATGCTGCCGAAGTACCGCTGACCTTCCCTGCCGGGGAGAGGGCGAAGGCCGCTCCCCGGCATCCTGCCATTACGCGCCGGAAACGGCATAGAGAATGATCGCCGCCGTCATCAGAACGCCGGCGGCGATTCGTCTCAACCACATTTTGCGGCTGATCCTGGCGTCGAGTTTCCCCAGCCCCCAGTGGAGCAGCAGCATGCCGATGCCGATTGAAATCAATCCGCGGCTGGCCTGAATCACGTTGCCGAACACCGTCCCCAGCAGACCGAAGCAGACAAAAAGCGCCACCTGCGAGAAAAACCAGCTCGCCGCAAAGGGGATGGCCAGAACAAACTGCCGCGTCGTCCAGCGGAACTTCCACAGCATCGGCAGTGTCAGAACTCCGAGGATCGCGTAACAGGTCACTCCGACGCCGAACGCAGTGCGCAGAATCCCGACCCCCTCCGACATCCGGACCAGATGGTTCTCGGTCATATCGGTCAACGAGTAGAAGACCAGCGTCACCAGGAGCCAGAACAATCCCTTCAGCGTGAAGTGGTTGCCGCCGCTCCAGTTCATGCCGACCGCGGCGGCGGCGCTCAGCACCACCGCCAGCCACTGCCCGGCGGCGAGCGATTCGCGCATCACCGCGACATAGAGAAAGGCGAGCACGACGATTTTGAGTCCGAGCAGCGACGACATCCGGCTCGCCTCAATCGAACGCAGGGAGGAGAAAAACGCCACCTGTCCCACAATGAACACCGTCACCCACACCACGATCCAGCCGAAGAATTCCCAGAGCCGCCCTTTCAGTCCGGTCGGGAAGAAAAACGGCAGAAACAGCAGACTGAACGCCCCCATCACCAGTTGCGAAAAGATCACCAGCCGCAGTGAGGAGCGATATTTCTGCATAAAACTCGCACTGCACACATACGAAATCGCCTGCAGCAACGCGGTGGCAACTCCGGCAAGAATTCCGACAGCAAGCATAATTTCTATTTCTCTGGGT
>NZ_DBEXAY010000033.1:0-8620 GCF_048170485.1 Victivallis sp.
TTTAGCAAAAAACGACACCTATGGTTACATGGGTAAGGGGAATTACGCTTCGAATATAAGAAAAACTGGAAAAAAGTTACAAAAGTGGCTTGACAAAACCTAACATGGAAGGAGAAGGTATGAAATTTTCTCATTTGGCGGTGGCGGCGGCGCTCCTCGGCTGCGTCGGTCTGAAGGCGGAGGTTCCGGAGCTTGTGGAACTGGTTCCCGAAGCGAAAGGGTATGAGCTGATCGCGAAGTTCAACCCGCTCCGCTGGAGAGCTGACAAGTATCAGGTTGACCGCACCAAGGAGCTCTCCGGAGCGCTCAAACGGATCGGTTATCTGGTCAAGCTTACCGCGAAGGACGGGAAGACGAGCTGGGTCTTCACGTCGATGGATGCTTTCACGCAGGATCCGGCGCTCGCCGGAGTGCCCTCTCCTGATTCCAAGGTGTTTCAGCAATATGTCGACAACCTCGAAGTGGCCGGCAACGTGGAAGGTCTCAAGACCGGCAAGTTCGAGAAGGGCAATGTCGAGATCTGGGGGCTGAACTACGGCGGCGGCAATGCGAAGAAGATTCCTGGCGCCACTGGGAAGTTCGATTTTGGCGATTCCGTGGGGAACAAGGGCGGCTACGGCTCGCTGCAGGTGCACAACTACCTGCAGAAGCAGACGGTTTTTGCCTTCAACAATTTCAATGCCAGCGGCAACTGCGACCTCGGCATCGGCAACAACCCCGACGCCAAGGGCCATCCTGACTGGACCTTCTCGAAGGCGGGTGCGAAGTACAAGTCGGCTGAGATCTACGTGGTCGGGCTGTTCGACAAGTCCGCGGCGAAATAAGACGGAGCGGTTGCTCTCTGATCGGAGGCCCGTGGAACAACAGGTTTGCCGCCCGGGAACGGGGCGGCGAAGAACTCTGCCGGCGACTGTCACGTGTTCCACGGTGCTCCCGGATGAATTCCCCCTGCCGGAGCGAGGCCGGATTTTTCTTCTGCGGAAGGCGCTCCTCGTCCGGGAGGGGGTCTGGTGTGCCGGGAAAACAGGGAATTTTTCCTGTCGAAGGTTGCACCGTATCGGTGGTCGTGATATTGTAGATGTATGATCGGTTTCGAACATTCAACCGATGGAAAGGAGAAGGTATGAAAATTTCTCATTGGGCAGCGGCGGTGGCGCTTCTCGGCGGCGTCGGGCTGCAGGCGGAGGTCCCGGAACTTCTGGAACTGGTGCCGGAGGCGAAGGGGTATGAGCTGATCGCGAAGTTCAATCCGCTTCGCTGGAGAGCCGACGGGTATCAGGTGGATCGTTCGGAGGTGCTTTCCGGAGATCTCAAGCGGATCGGCTATCTGGTCAAACTTACCGCGAAGGACGGGAAGACGAGCTGGGCCTTTACGGCGATGGACGCCTTCACCCAGGAGCCGGCGCTCGCCGGAGTTCCCTCTCCCGAGTCCAAAGTGTTTCAGCAGTATGTCAACAACCTCGAAGTGGCCGGCAACGTGGAAGGTCTCAAGACCGGCAAGTTCGAGAAGGGAAATATCGAGATCTGGGGGCTGAACTACGGCGGCGGCAACGCGAAGAAGATCCCCGGCGCCACCGGGAAGTTCGATTTCGGGGATTCGGCAGGCAACAACGGCAACTACGGCTCGTTTCAGGTTCACAACTACCTCGAGAAACAGACGGTTTTTGCCTTCAACTGCTTTAATGCCAACAGCAATTGTGATCTTGGCATCGGCAATAATCCTGACGCCAAGGGCCACCCCGACTGGACCTTTTCAAAATCGGGTTCCAAATACAAGTCGGCCGAGATCTATGTGGTCGGCAAGTTCGACAATCTCTCCATCAAGAAGGTGGTGACGCTCGACCCGCAGAAAACCTCCCTCGTCGGCAGCTGCGGCGACAAGATGCTCTTCGCTCCCGGCGAGGAGATGACCTTCACGCTCAACGTCGATTTCCAGGGGCAGAAGCCGACATCGGACTATTTCGTCAAATGGAGCCGCACCGGCGATGACGGCAAAAAGGCGAGCGGCAAGGCGAAGGTGGTCGAAGGGCAGCCGATCGTGATCAAGACCAGCCTTGACCGCCCCGGATTTGTCCGCATTTACGCGACGCTGGTCGATCGCAACGGCCGGAATGTGATGAAGCGGGATCCGAAGCGCGGCAACAGTTCGCCGGTCTTCTTCGACGGCGGCGCCGGTGTTGAAATCGACAAGCTGCAGGGGGTGCCGGAGCCGGAGGATTTCGATGCGTTCTGGGCGAAGCAGAAGGCGAAGCTCGACGCGGTCCCGGTGAAGGCGGAGATGAAGAAGGTCAGAACCGGCAAGCGGGCGGATGTCTACGCGGTCAAGGTCGACTGCGCCGGACCGCGTCCGGTGACCGGCTATCTCACCATTCCGATCAATGCCAAAGAGAAGTCGCTCCCGGCGATCGTCAACTATCAGGGCTACGGCACCTCGGTGCAGCGCGCCCCCGGCGACGGTGCGGGCAATGCGATCGTCTTTACGATCAACGCCCATGGCTACGATCTCGATCAGGATGCCGCCTACTACAAGAAATTCTTCGAAGGAATCCGTTCCAACGGCAAGAGCTACGCGTTTGACAAGAAGCAGAACTCCGACCCCGAGACCGCCTACTTCAACGGCATGGCGCTGCGGGTGATGCGTTCGCTTCAGTTCGTCAAGACCCTGCCGCAGTGGGATGGGAAGAACCTCCGCGCCAACGGCGGCAGCCAGGGCGGCCTTCAGACCGTCTGGGCGGCGGCGCTCGATCCGGATGTGACCAATGCCACTCCGTCGATCCCGTGGTGCTGCGACCTGGGCGGCATCACGAAGGGGCGTCTGGCGGCCGGCTGGCGGCTGGAGTACACCCGCGCGCTGGATTACTTCGACCCGATCAACCACGCCAAACGGATCAAGTGCCCGGTGACCATCACCCGGGCCGGACTGGGCGACTACACCTGCCCGCCCTCCGGTGTGGCGATTCTCTACAACAACATCAAATCGCCCAAGAAGATCATCTACTACCAGGGTTCGACCCACGGCTATGTGCCGCCGAAGGCGCAGAAGTTCGTGCAGGAACAGAAGTGATGCTCTTCTTCTCCTCCCGCTGATATCCGGCGGGAGGGTGTGTCGCGGGCCGGGGTTCTCCCCGGCCCTGCTTTTATGGAGGGCGGAACAGGTCTCATCTGACAGGAAAGACGAGTATGCTGAAAAAATATCTGCTGGGAACTCTGTTGAATTTCTTTCATCCCGGGGTCTCGCTGCTGACCATGATTGATACGGAATCCGTCGTCAGCCGGAAAGGACGGGTGTACCCGATGGCCAAACTGTTTCGGTCGCGGGTGGGTGATTACTCCTACATCTGCCCGGGGACGCAGCTCACGTGCGCGGAGGTGGGGAAATTCTGTTCTGTGGCGACCGGATGTCTGATCGGGCTGGCCGCTCATCATCTGCGGGGATTGTCCACGTCGCCCGTGTTCACGGAGCGGGACAATCCCACCGGGTTTCGCTGGACGGAAGCGCATGAGGAGGATGTCCTGCGCCCGGTTTCCATCGGCAACGATGTGTGGATCGGCGCCCGGGTGATCGTTCTCGGCGGGGTCACGATCGGAAACGGTGCGGTAATCGGTGCCGGCAGCGTGGTGACCCGCGATGTGCCGCCCTACGCGGTGGTGGCGGGGACTCCCGCCCGGCTGATCCGTTATCGGTTCGAGGAGCCGGTCATCCGCCGTCTGGAGGAGCTTCGCTGGTGGGACAAGCCGGAAGAAGAGCTCAAACGGGCGCTTCCGTTGTTTCAACAGACATCATTTTCCGACCGGGAGCTGGAGAAATTCTTCTGAAAACCGGAAAGGGAAAGGGAGCTTCCCCGCCGGCAGACCATGGACCCCCGGGGGGCTCTCGGCGTTGTTTTCGGAGGCTCAGAGCATCTCCCGCTCCCGTTTCCGGATCAGCTGCCGCAGGACAACGATCGTCGCCAGGCTGAAGATCAGGTAGGAACCGGCCGTTGCACAGGCTGCGCCGATGTAATCGTAGAGTGAAATCAGACACCAGTTTAAAATCACGTTGCAGATGCTGGTAAACAGGGTGATGAGCGCCATCCGGCCGGCGCCCCCCATGGTCAGCACGATCTGCATGAGGAAGCTGCCGAGCGTATAGAAGATCAACCCGCTGCAGAGAATGGAAACCGCCGGAGCGGCCGCCAGGTATTGTGCGGAGAACAGGATGCGGATCAGCCAGGGCGAGAGCAGGTGGAAAAACAGAAACGTCACAGGAAATGCAACTGCCGCGACGCCGATGGCCCAGAGGCTGATCTGCTTCAATTGAAGATAGCGCTTTTCCCGGCTCATCTGAACGGCCACCGGCAGAATGATGAGAGGAAAAACCATCGCCGCCTGGACGATCTGCATGATCGGCAGTGCGACGTTGTAAAGGGCGGAACTGGTCACCCCTTTGATGGCGGTCAGCATGACCGTATCCATGTAGTATATCATATTCAGCAGAGTGGTGGAAACCGCGATGAAGCCGCTCAACTGGAAAAGTCGCGTCCATACCGCGCGGTCCGGATGCCAGCTCAGACGGATTTTTTCCCGGAAGAACGCGATGGCGCCGGCGATGAAGACGATCAGTATGGCGACCGAAAAAAACACCGCGGCGGCAGCCGGCAGTTGGCCGCTCCGTGAGAACAGCGCGATGCCGCTCAACAGAAGCAGAGCCTTCGTGACCTGAAGAAAATTGTAGGAGACAAAATCCTTCAATCCGGAAAAGAGGGGATAGAATGTGCATTCCAGGATCTGGAAGAACAGCATTCCGGCCAGCAGGTAGTAGAACAGTCCATTGCCGGTTCGCAGGTAATCCTTCAGAATCCACCGGCTGCAACTGAGCAGAAGAATCAGCACCACCGTTGCGAGAATGAGTTTCAGGGATAACAGGGAACTGAAACAGCTCGATATTTTCCGCGTTTTCTGACTGCCGGTGTTGTTTTCCGCAATCAGGAGCGCACCTGTCTGCGAGAGGCCGAGCTCCGCAAAACCGCCCACCATGAGGAGAAAGGCGACGGCACTGTAAAAGGTGCCGTAATCCGCCTCGCTCATGTTCATGAAAAGGGTCCGGCGGATGAAATAGTTGAGAACACCGGTGATTCCCACTCCGACAATGGAGATCAGACTGCCGGAGAAGAAGGTTTTGAGATGTGAGTTGTTCCCTTTCATGAGAGCAGTTTGTAGGCGGTGACGATTTTCCAGGCGTTGAACGCGTGGATGGCGCCGTGAATGCGGTTGCCGTACTGCCGGGCGATCGCCAGCTCCTCCGCAAACTGTTTCTCGAAGAAGTTCTCGCTGATCGAACCGGCGTGGCGGCGGAATGCCGCCAGATCGGCGTGCAGATGGATCGCCGGCCCCTTCTGCGCCATTTTCAGCCACAACTCGTAGTCCCACGCCGCCTTGTAGATGGAGTTCAGACCGCCCAGTTCCCGCCACAGCGACATGCGCCAGAAGGTCGCCGGCTGATTGATGAAGTTTTCGCAGAGCAGCATGTTGTGACTGTAGCGCAAGCCGATCAGCTCCTTGTACAACGTGATCGGCCGGCGGATCTCCCGCCCGTTTTCATCGATGATCGGGCAGTTCCCGTAGAGCCAGCCGGTTCCCGGATGCTCTTGAAAACAGCGTGCAACCTTCGCCAGCGTTCCCGGCAGATAGATGTCGTCGGCGTTGAGCCAGGCGCCGATGTCGCCCGAAGCGAGATCCATGCCGTAGTTGATGGCGTGAAACGGACCGCCGTCTTTGCGGGAAATGACGGTGCACTCCGGATATTCCGCCAGAATCTCCAGCGTTCCGTCGGTGGACTGACCATCGCAGACGATGTACTCGAGTTCAAACTCCCCCTGTTGATTCAGAACGCTTTCCACTGTCTGGCGGATGAAGCGTTTCCCGTTGCGAACCGGGGTGACGATGGAAATTTTCACGGCTTTTCCTTTCGTTCCATTTTTTCCCGGAGCAGTGCGATCTCCTGAGTGAGCCGGGTGATTTTCTCATTGTGAAGCGAGATCACGATGGAGTACTGAAACAGCAGCAGGCAGATTCCCACGCACAGCAGCAGAAAGAGCGTGGCGGGCGGGTAGACAATCCCGAGAAGATCGGAGAAGAAGCGGAGCAGATCCATGCGGATGGAGACCACGATCATGCCGATGGTGATGACGATCCAGAGCAGGGAATATGCTTCGCGCAGTTTCTGTTTCCGCACCGCATCGAGAACGATCAGCAGAAAGATCAGACTTCCCGCCAGCGAGACCCATTGAATTTGTGTCATTTCTGCTCCTTTCGGCGGATTCGCGGACGGATTGCCGCCATCAGAACCGCGAAGATTACTTTGCACATGTAGTAGACGGCCCGGCGTTTGCCGATGGAGGAACGCCCTCCCTGGCGGGCCAGCATTTCCACGGAAACCTCCCGGATTCGATACCCGTTGCGCGCCATGAGGATCACCTCCTCCGGTTCAGGGTAATCGAACGAGGGGTAGTACTGTGCGGCAAATTCCAGAGCCTGGCGGTTGTAGGCTCGGAATCCCGAGGTGTTGTCCGTTATCCGCTGCCCGATCAGCAGCGAGTTGAGCAATTCAAAGATCAAGATGCCGATCCGGCGGGAAAAGGTGGAGTGGTACCCCCGGTTCCCCTCCAGAAACCGGGCTCCGATCGTCAGGTCGGCCTCGCCCGTTTCCAGAGGCTTCAGCAGAGCTTCGATACCGGATGCCGGGTGTTGACCGTCCCCGTCGAACTTCACCGCGTATTCAAATCCATTCTGTTCGGCGTAGCGCAGACCGGTCTGAACCGCTCCTCCGATGCCGAGGTTGAATGGCAGTGCAAGCAGAATGCACCGTTCTCCGAGCCGTTTCCGGATGATCTCCCGACTGCGGTCGGTGGAGGCGTCGTCCACCACGGCGAGCGTGGCGCCGGGCAGACGCTGTTCCAGTTCCGCGAGAACGTTGTCGATGCAGGCTTCCTCATTGTGGCATGGAATGACGATACAGAGCCGGTCAAATCGCATCATCGTGTGTTTCTCCGTACTGGGATGAAGATGGATACGCGGTTCTGAAAAGGATGGGATACCTCCTCGAGATCGGAACGGCGGCGGAACTCTTCGGCCAGATCGCGGTATTTGGCCCGCAGCATGATGAAATCGCATCCGGAGAGCGTCGCGGGAGATTCCTCCGGCGACGAGTAGTCGAACCGGCGCACTCCGTTCAAATAGTAGAGCAGTTCCGGCGTTTCATAGGTGTGAATCACCGGCCGGCGCCGGTCGTGCTCCGGAAAAAGCCGCGGATAACCGGCTTTGATCCAGCCGGCCAGTTCGTGCAGCTCATGTCGGCGGAACAGAATGTCGAGCCCGTTGGAGATCTGCAACAGGAAGATCACCGCCAGCGCCGCAAGTGCCAATTCGCGAAGCCGGACTTTTTCCGCCAGACGCAACAGTTCGCAGAGCGCGGTCAGCGTGAACACCATCAGCAGCGGCACGGCGAATGAGTAATACCGGTAGGCGGAGACGATGCCGTAGAAGACGGCCAGCCAGCAGACGAAAATCAGTGCGAACACGGTGTATTCCATGCGCCATTGTCTGCGGTGGATCACCAGGATCAGACCGGCCAGCGCGAAGAGAAAGTAGAGCTCGTAAGCTCCCCGCGACAGCCCCCTGAAGCTGGAAACGAGCCGTTTCAGCGTCGCCTCGTGCTCCAGTTTCGGCAACGGGGCCGGATTCTCCGGGCGGGGAAACAGCGCTTCGCGCTTGTCCTCAAAAAGCTGCGGAACGAACGGCAGTTTCTGCAGTACGGAGATCATCCGGGAGTCAGTAACCGGGTATCCGGTCACCCGGTACATTTCGATCAGCCGGGGAGACAGAACGGCCCCCATCCCCAGAGCGGCCAGCAGAAAGAACGGCAGGGCACGGGCAAGGAGAGCCCGGGGGCGATAGTGTTCCGCGCGCCAGACCAGAACCGGCAGGAGAATCAGCAGCAGCAGGCCGACGACGCCACCTTCTCCCCGGGTCAGGCTGAGAAATCCGAGTGAGGCGCCACAGAGCAGCGGCAGCAGCCGCCGGCGCCGGTCGTCCAGAAAGCGGAAGAGCAGATAGAGCGCCAGGACCAGAAAGAAATCCCGGCCGCTTTCCAGCAGGCCCATGCCGGAGTGCCGGATGATCTTCGGCGTCAGGACGTAGAGCACCGTTCCCCAGGCGGCAATCCGGGCGGGAAAAAAGCGCAGCAACAGACCGTAGAGCGGGAAGATCATCAAAATATAAAACAGCGCGGAGAGCAGAATAACGGCGGAATAGATCTCCAGCCCGGTCCGTGCCAGAAGCCCCGCCGCGAAGATCGTCAGCGGCGGCAGGGCGGAGATCGGGGCCGACAACCAGTTCCCCCGGCTCCACTCTCCTGCATAGTAGGTGTAGCAGGCCGCAACATCGCGGTAGATGTCATTGCAGAAAAGCAGGTAGCAGAGCATGAAGAGCACGGCTGATCCAGCGGCGCAGCCGAGGAGCCGCCCGGGGGTGAGAAGCATATTCCATCGATCGATGCGGGACCTCAGCCGGTCGAGGAATGAAGAGTGTGATATCATTGTATTTGATTCAGTTGAAAAATGATTGTTTCAGAATGATTTTT
>NZ_DBEXAY010000034.1:0-19253 GCF_048170485.1 Victivallis sp.
TGAAATTTTTTTTGAAAAATCCTGTCAGGATTTTGTCGGGACCGCCAATTAATAGATGAAAATTTCAGGTCAGCCAAGACCTGCCCGTTTCGAGTCTGGTACGCTCGAGGCGGCGTCCACCTCGGTACCCCGGCGGCAGAACTTTCTCCGCCGGCCTTTTTTTCTGAAAGAAAAGCGCCGTCCAGATGGACGGCGGCATAATGACGAATCGGTTTTTGCCGGGGATCAGCTCTGCGGCTGCTCCTGATGTTCCGCATTGCGTTTGGAGAGACCGCGATTTTCGATGCGGTAGTTGACCTTGATTCCGCAGCGGAGGCGGGCGCGCGCCCAGCTTCCGTCGCCGAGCTTCTTGCTCCCGGAGGCGAGAAGGTACTGGTAGTTCCGGCGCATGTTGGTGTAGGAGAGATCCACCTTCTTCCGGTAGAGCTCCAGGATCTGCTGCCGGAGTTCGGTCTTGTTCAGACTGCGGCGGAGCCGGATCTGACGGTAGTCGATTCCGGCGGCTTCCACCGCGCGTTTCCAGCCGCGGAACCGCTTGATCGCCGCCATGTAAAGACTCTTGTGGTGGACCTGCACCGACTGCGAGGAGATCGGCTGGCCCTCCTCGTGAAGTTTGCGGATTTCGTCGACCACCGCGGTGTTGCTCCAGCGTTTGTACTTGCGAATCTGGCTGTAGTCCAGCCCGCACATGGTGATGGCGGCTTCCCATGAGCCGAAAATCCGGTCGGCCGCAGCATATACACTCGGATACGTGGTCGCGTAATAGTGGGAGTTCAACGGCTCCACACCGTAACGCGACAGAATATGCTGCCGAATCATATTCGGATACCAGTATTTACAAAACATGCGTTTCCTTCCTCCCGATTGAAACTATTATTTAAAATAACCTTATTAAAAGGGAAATGCAACCTTCGCCAAACGAATTTCTAGTTGTTTTTTCCACATTTTTTTCCCGGGAGAAGGGGAGCGGCCGTCATCCGCGTTCCATCGCGGGGGTGCACCGGTAAGCCACCACCCGGCCGTCGAGGTTGCGGAACACCCGCACCTCCGCCAGATCGAAGCACCGCTCCCGGAGGACCAGCCGGTCGCCCGGCCGGGGCGGCACGTCGGCGACCACCCAGCAGAGCGACTCGCACACCTCCCCGCCGGAACTGCCGAGCGAACCGGCCTCCAGCACGGCGGCGCGGACGGCGAACTCCACGAAGGGGCCATTTTCCTCTTTTTTCCACAGCGAAGCGGATTCCAGCGGCAGTGACTCAAGCATGATCCGCCTCCTTTTCCTCCCGCTCGATCTCCTCGAGTATGGCCCGGCGGCGGAGCGGATCGATCTTGCGGATCTTTTCAAGCAGGAAGAGCGCGCTTTTCTCCACTTCGCGCCGGTAGGCAGTCCCGCCGGAGAACTCCCGCAGTTCGAGCAGCGATTCGATCGAACTCTTGAGGTCGGCGACCGCGAACTCCCGGTTGTAGAGGACCGACGGAACCCGGATTGAGGGATCGAATTTCGCCATCAGCTTCCAGCAGCGCAATTCCGCCTGTTCGAGCATGTCGGCGCGGCAGGCGAGAAACTGCTTGACCTGGTGGTAGTCCCACGCCTTGGATTCGGCGGTCTGCGCCTCCCGGCAGGGGGTGACCAGCGCCATGCCGACCGTGTCGAAGAGCTCGCGCTTGAGCGCGTCGTTCTCCTCGCGGATTCGGCTGGTGTCGGCGCCGGAGGGGGAGATGTAGCGGCTGATGCCGCGCTCCTCCGGGCTCTCCCAGATCGCCGCGGAACGGGCGAGCACATGGCTGAACTTCTCCGTCGCGCCGCCGGAACGGCTTCCGCCCGACGCACGGGCCCCCCGGGCGAATCCTTCGGAGATGACCAGCAGTCCGAACATCTGTTTGACGATGTTCATCTGCGACTCGGATTCGTTGTTGAGAATCGCATCCGAAATGCGCACGACATCCTCGAAGTAGTGGCCGGAGTTGAGTCCGTAGCCATCCGGTTCCGTGAGGTAGAAGGCGGGGACTGCGCCGAGGCGGTGCACGGCGTGCAGTCTCTGCCGGACGATGCCGGTGCCCGCTTCGCGTTCGAGCACGAAACATTCGTTGCGGGTGTAGAGTTTCCGGCGGAGCAGTTCGACGGCGGGTTTCCACGGCCCCGGCGCGACCCGGACATGTTCCTCGAAGATGATCCAGTCGAGTTCCCCGTCGGCGCCGAAGCCCCAGTCCGGAATCTCCAGCGGCGAGTGAACCTTCGCCGCCGGGCGCAGTTTCTCCCGGTTTCTCCGCTCACAGTCCACCTCGCCTTCGAAGAAGGGCATTTCGATTTCGACCGCCGCGCCGCCGAAGACGTTGAGCAGTGTGGAAAACTGGCGCATCACCTCGCCGGCGCGCAGTCCGCTGCGCGAGAAGTCCTCGACCAGCGCCGGATCGGCCCCCTCGCGGGTCGGTTCGACCGAAAGGACGAACTGGGTGATCAGCCGCGCGAGCTTGCGCGGGTAGTTGAAGTAGTAGGCGCGCCGGAGCCGTTCGGCGAACTCCAGCTCGACCTCCGAAACGTGCCGGATCAGCGCCTGCCGCAGGTAGGCTTCGCCGCCGGCGTAGGCCGCCGCACTGCGCTGCCAGCACTCCAGGTTGCGGAAATAGTGCGGATGCCGCCGGTGAAAGATAAAGTCCCAATTCGGTTCCATACGGTTCTCCTTTCGCGGATGGTGTTACAACAGTGCGTTTTGTCAACCCGCGAAACAGTGAAAACCGTTCAGGGAGCGTTGCGGAACGCCTCCTCACAGCGGCGGCGCAGTTCGACCAGCCGTTCGGTCAGGAGCGAGAAGCGCGGTTCGAGCCGGGCGTTCTCCACCGCCATGCGCACCGCGCGTTGACTGCCGATCAGCACCAGGAGCCGCTTCGCGCGGGTCATGGCGGTGTAGAGCAGATTCCGCTGCAGCATCATGTAGTGCTGGGTGAGGAAGGGCAGCACGACCGCCGGGAATTCGCTCCCCTGCGACTTGTGGACCGTCACCGCGTAGGCCAGCGAGAGCTGTTCCGCCTCCTCAAACCGGTATTCGACCAGCCGGCCGTCGTCGAAGAGAACCAGGAATTTCTTCTCCTTGAAATAGATCCTGCCGAGGCGGCCGAAGTCGCCGTTGAAGACGTTTTTCTCGTAGTTGTTGGAGATCTGCATGATCTTGTCGCCGGTGCGGAACACCCGTTCCCCCAGCTTGAACTGCGGCCGGTCGCCGCCGTTGAGCTGTTCCTGCAGCCGGGCATTGAGTGAAATCGTGCCGCAGCTGCCCCGGTTCATCGGCGTCAAAATCTGCACGTCGCGGACCGGATCGAGGCCGAAACGGGCCGGAATCCGTTCGACCACCATCTTCTCGATCAGCTCGACGGCACGCTCGGGATCGTCCTGCTCAATCCAGTAGAAATCGGTCAGTTCCCCGGAGCGGAGCGGAAGATTTTCCGGCAGCTGCCCGCGGTTGACCCGGTGGGCGTTGACGATGATCCGGCTGTTCTCCGCCTGCCGGAAGATCTGCGTGAGCCGGGTCACGGAAAACCAGCCCGAGGCGAGGAAACTGGCCAGCACCGTGCCCGCCCCTACCGACGGCAGCTGATCGGCGTCCCCGACCAGCACCACCGAAGTGCCCGGCCGGAGCGCCCGGAAAAGCGCCTGCGCCAGCAGGAGATCCAGCATCGACACCTCGTCGACGATCAGCAGCCGGCAGGAGAGCGGAGAACCGGTGCCGTGCGTGAAACGCCCGGTGGCCGGGTCGAACTGCAACAGCCGGTGCAGAGTCTTCGCCGTGACGCCGGTCGACTCCGACAGCCGTTTGGCGGCACGTCCGGTGGGGGCGGCCAGTGCGAGCGGCACGCCGGCGGCGCGGGCGCGGCGGACGATCTCCCCCACCACGGTGGTTTTCCCGACGCCGGGGCCGCCGGTGATGATCGACAGCGGCGTCCGGCTGACCCCTTCGACCGCGGCGAGCTGCCCGGAGTTGAGCACGACCGGCGTTTCCCCCGCCAGCGGCCGGAGCGACTGCCCGGCGAAACGGCGCGCCGTCGCCAGCGCGGCGATCAGCTTCGGCAATTCGGTTTCCGCCTGCAGAAGCAGCGGCGTATAGATCATGCCGTCGGAACGGCGGAGCAGGCCCCGTTCGAGCGCGGCCTCCAGCCCGGCGGATGCGCGCTCCGGCTTCTGGTTGGCGAGCTCGGCGGTCTGCCGGAGCAGTTCCGGTTCGGGACAGCAGACATGCCCGGAGCCGACCAGCGTATTGACGGTGTAGACGCAGGCGGCGGCCATCCGGTCGACCGAATCGCGGGCGATGCCGAGCGCGCCGGCGATCTCGTCGGCTTTGAGAAATCCGATGCCGTCCACCTCCTCCGCCAGCCGGTAGGGGTTGGCGCGGACCACGTCGGGCGCCCGTTCCCCGTACTGCCGGAAGAGCCGGGCGCAGTAGGCGGGCGTGATGCCCAGCCCCTGCAGAAAGATGTAGCTTTCGCGGCGGGCGGCCGACTCGCGCCATCCCTGAATGATCGCTTCCGCCTTTTTCGGGCCGATGCCGGGAACCTCCTGCAGGCGCTTCGAAAACCGGTCGAGAATGGTCAAGGTCTGGTCTCCGAAGTGGTCGACGATGATCTCCGCGGTGCGTCCGCCGATGCCGGGAATCGCGCCGGAGCCGAGGAACCGTTTGATCCCCTCCGGCGTCGACGGCAGCCGGAGCCGGAACTTCTCCGCCCGGAAGCGGTTGCCGAATTCGGCGTGCTTCTCCCAGCGCCCCTCCGCCTCGATGTTCTGGCCGGGGGCGAGTCCGCAGAGCGGTCCGCAGAGCACATGTTCCGCGCCGGAGCCGTCCGCCAGCCGGAGCACGGCGTAACGGCCGTCGCCGCTGTCGAAAAGAATCCGGCGGATCTCGCCGGAGATCACCGCATGAGTCAGCGTCTGTACCTCGGTCACCGGCGGCCTCCCCCCTCCGGCCTCAGCCGGAAAGCGCGCACACGGCCGCCCGGATTGAGCGGGGTGAAGAGCTCCGGATGCTCCTCCGCCCAGCGCAGTTCGAGATCGGCGTTCGGAATTCCGGCGACGCCGGGGTCGGTCACCAGGTAATCCACCTGCGCCGCCCGGAGCCGGTCGAGCCACGCCGCGAAACTGCCGGGGCGGCGCATCTCCGCAAAGTCGCGGTAGCCGGCGAGAGAGGGATTGCCGGATTCGGTGACCGGGATTGACACCACCCGGTTCCGGCCGTCGGCGAAGTAGTGGTAGAAATAGAGGCCGCAGTAGGCGATCACCGCGCCGCGGCCGCCGCGCTCCTGTTCCATCCGGTCGCGAATCGCCTCATCTTCTGCGGAAAGAAAGCGGGCGCGCATCAGCGGTCCGGAGGAGTTGGCCACGCCGTACCGGTACCCCGCGTCGAGGAGCAGTGCCGCGCCGAAGAGCAGCCACAGGAGATGGCGGAGCGGCCGCAACCGCACCCGGCAGGAGAGGAGAAACAGCAGCGAGACCGCCGCGGTGACGAGAATCCCCGCACCGTGAATCGGGTAGGAGATCTGATCGAACGAGGCTCCCCACGCGACGGCCGCCATCACCGCCGCGACGCACCAGTTGCCGAACCGGCGGGCGAGCAGTTCAAATCCGCCGATGCCGGCGGCCGCCGCCAGCATCACCAGCGGCACGATCTGACGGGGCTGGGTGATGGAGGGGTAGAGTTTCAGCTGGAGCAGCAGCAGAACCAGCAGAAGGACGGCGAAGAAGAGCAGCATCCGTCCACCGCGGCGGCGCCCGGCGGTGAAAACGTACAGGAAGAGCGCGAGACATCCGGCGCCGAGCAGGAGCGCATTCCAGAACGAGAGGCTGTTTTTCGCGCCGTCGACGAAGTAGTGCCAGGCCCGGAGCGACCAGCCGAGGGTGGGCGAGGGTTCCGTCATGAAGCTCGAGAAGAGCGAAAAACTGCCGATGCCGAGCCGCACCGGGAAGACCGGGTTGCTGTAGGTGATCCAGTTGGCGACAAAGCAGGGTGCGGCGGTCACCGCGGCGACGAGAAACGAGCAAAGCACTCCGTTCCGGCAGGAGCGGCGGAAGAACAGAATGCCGCCTCCCAGCGCCAGCAGCATCGGCGGCGCCAGCAGGAACCCGAGGTATTTCGTCGCGGCGGCGACGCCGAATGCCGCCCCGGCGAGCCCGAACCAGGCCGCGGAGTTCCGCCGCATCGCCGGAATCAGCAGTGCGGTGCCGATCACCAGATTCGCCCCGACCATCAGATCGGTGTTCGCCACCGAGGCGTTGCGGAAGACCACCCCCGAGAAGATCACGAACGAGGCCGCCGCAATCGCCGCCGCCCGGCGGAATCCCGCCGCCTGCCCCGCGGCGACGACGGCGATTCCGGCCAGCAGCAGGTGGAAGAACTGAATGTTCCGGGCGAAGAAGTCGAGCCGGACCGGCGCCATGTGCCAGCAGTAGATGAGTTCGCCGTAACAGGGGTAGGTCGCAGTCATCAGCCCCGGCTGGACGATCCGCTCGAGCCGCCCCTCCGCCAGCCAGACCGCCGGATAGTAGATGTGGTAGGTCTGCGCGTCGGTGCCGATGACCGGCAGATAGGCGAACATCCGCCACTGGTAGAAGAGGAATCCGGCGGCGAGCGCGATCATCAGGAGTTCGGGGGCGGTGAACCGTTCCGGCGGGAGCGGCTTCCACGGTTTCTTCCAGGTGATCACCGTCACGCCGGCCGCCAGCGCCATCGAGGCGACGAAGAGGTGGTCGAGCAGGCCGCACAGCCCGAGCACGCCGGGCAGAGCGATCATCAGAAGTTCGTAGAGAAACCCGGCCACGGTCAGGAATTCGCACCAGCGCCGCGGCGCGAACCGGCGGGCCAGAAGAACCGCCGTCCAGACGGCGGGAAGCTGATAGACCAGATAGACAGCCGCCAGCAGCGAACCGCTCATCGCCGCATTCAACGTCTCCATCGCGCCTCCCATTGTTCCAACCGTACTTTCTCTTTTAAAGATAGCACCTTTCCGGGAAAAATACGAATGGTTTCCGCAATTTTCTCCCGGCGGCGCGACCGAAGCCCTCCGCGATGGATGAAATTCCTTCACGGAAACCGTTACAACCGATTGCATCCGGCGAAACGGATGCTATCTTATACCAGCTTTACAGCCGCAACAACGGAGAATGTTCAAGGGATAAGACGATGAAGAAGCTGACGTTTCACCTGCTGTCGAACGCGCATCTCGACCCGGTCTGGTTCTGGGACTGGCGCGAAGGTCTGAACGAAGGAGTCAAAACCTGCCGCAGTATGGCGGCACTGCTGGAAGAGTTTCCGTTCCTGCGCTTTTCCCGCGGCGAAGCGACGATCTACCGCCAGATCGAGCGCTTCGACCCGGAACTGTTCGAAAAAATCCGCGCATTTCATCGGGCGGGCCGCTGGGACATCATCGGCGGCAATCTGGTCCAGCCGGACCAGAATATGCCCGACACCGCCACGCAGGTGCGGCAGTTCCTGCTGGGGCAGCAGTATTTCCGTGACACCTTCGGCGAACCGGTCAGAACCGCCTGGTCGGCGGACTGCTTCGGGCACAGCGCCGGCATGCCGGAGATCTTCCGGCTGGCCGGGTTTGAAAACTTCTGTTTCTCCCGTCCGGCGGAGGCACAGCTTGCGTTGCCGGACGACCTCTTCTACTGGGAGGGCCCCGGCGGCAGCCGGATTCTCTCCTGCCGTCTGGTGATCGGCTGGTACGGCTGCGGCCGCGATGAGACGCTTCTGCGGCTGAACACCGCCCTCGAGCGCTACGCCGACTCCCCCCGCCGCGAAATCGCCCTCGGCATGGGGCTCGGGGACCACGGCGGCGGCACCACGAGGCGGCAGATCCGCGAAGTGCTCGCCTGGGCGGAGTCGCATCCGGAAGTGGAGGTGCGCTTCTCCACCTTCTCCGATTACTTCAACGCCGCCCGCCAGGAGATCGCGGAGGGATTCGAGCCGCCCGTCTACCGCGGCGAACTCAACTTCTGTCTGCGCGGCTGTTACAGCTCGATGACCGGATTCAAACACCGCTTCCGCCGGACGGAGGCGCTGGTCCGCCGCGCCGAACGGAGCGAATCGGTCATCCGCACCGCGCTGGGGCAGAAGCCGGAAGGATTCCACCGGGAGTGGAGCGACATCTGTTTCAACACCTTCCACGACATCCTGCCGGGGAGCAGTGTCGAGCGCGCCTACGAGGAGCAGAGCGACTGGCTCGGCGGCGCGGCCCACTCCGCCCGCGCCCGGGAGTTCGCGGCGCTGAACGATCTGGCCGCCACCGTCGCGGTGCGGGTGCCGGTTCCGGCCGACGACATGCCCGAGGCGGTGCCGTTCCTGGTCTTCAACCCGCGCCCGGTCGCCTACTGCGGACCGGTGGAGCTCGAAACCAACCTCGACTACCGCCCGCTGCTCGGAGCGGTTCCGGGGGACAAGATCCTCGAAGTGCGCGATGAAAACGGCGTTCCGGTGCCGTTCCAGGAGGTCGAACACGAACATCACTGCTATCCGGAAATCCTCTGGCGGCAGCGGGTGCTCTGCCCGGTGGAACTGCCTCCCTTCGGCTGGAAGGTCATGACCTTCGGCTACGTCAGCCATCCGGAATACGCCCCCGCTCCGGCGGGACATCCGGCGGAAGCGCTGTCGGAGCACGTCATCGGCAACGGCGAACTCGAGGTGCGCGCCGTGCCGGGCAGTTACCGGATCGAACTGCTCCGCAACGGCGAACCCTTCGCCGGCGACGGCGGCATCTCATTCGCCCTCTACCGCGACCCGTGGGGCTCCTGGGGAGACGGCTCCGAGGAGTTTGACGGCATCCATCTGCAGGAGCTGGTCGAACTCTGGCGCATCACCGAAGCGAAGGTGCTCGAAACCGGTCCGGAACGGGCCGCCCTGTGGGTGCGCTTCTCCGGCGGGCGTTCGCAGATCGAACTCACGCTCCGGCTGAACCGCAACTCCTCCCGGCTGGAAGGCGCCGCCCGGATTCTCTGGCTCGACCGCTCGGTGCGGCTCAAGATGCGGATGCCGCAGGGCGACCGGGTGGTCTACGACGTCGCCGGGGCGGAGGTCACCCGCGGCGAGACCGGCCAGGTGCCGGGTGTCCGCTACGCCCGGGTGTTCCCGGACCGCCCCTACAGCTTTGCGGCGGATTCCAGCTACGGATTCGACAACGAGAACGGCTTCTTCACGCTGACGCTCGCCCGTGGCAGCCGCTATTCGGTCAGCACCATGACGGCGGCGGACGAATTCCCGGAACACGCCACCGAGCGGGGAGAACTCAAACTCAACTTCCGCCTCGCCCTCGGCGGCGATGCTTCGGCCCTCGCGGATGAGCTGGAGTTCCCGCCGGTGACGATCCTCACCTGGCCGCATTCCGGGGAGCGCCCCGGAACCGGTTCGCTGCTGCCGCTGCCCGCTCTCGAAAACGAGGGGGTGGAGCTGGTCACGCTCGAGCAGGAGAGTGCCGGCACACTGCTGGCAACACTGCAGAACCGTACGCTTCACCCGGTCACGGTCAGGACGGCGCAAGGCGGCGAGGAGACACTGCCCCCGTGGCAGTTCCGCCGGGTTTCGCTCGCCCTGAAACGCTGAGACAGCATGCGCGAAGAGTTCGTTCTGCCGCCGCCGGTCCCGGCCGACTCCCCCTTCCAGCTTCGGCTGGCGGGGGTGAGTTACTGCGACGGCAGTTATCGGATTGAACGGGAAACCGCCGATTTCTCCGTGGTCGAATATGTCGAACGCGGCACCGGCACGCTCGAAATCGACGGGGAAGAGTTCCACCCTTCGGCCGGCGACCTTTACTTCCTGCCGGAGGGCAGCCGTCACCGCTACTGGTCCGACGCACACAATCCGTGGGTGAAATACTGGATGAACTTCGGCGGCGTACTCGGCACCGAACTGCGCCGCATCTTCCGGGTGGAGCGGCTCTTTCTCGTCCGCGGCTTCTCCCGGCCGGAGCTTTTTCTCGACGCACTGCACCAGTTCCGGAAACATCCGGAATTCATCCACACCCGCACCGGTCCGGAGTTTCTGACGGCGGTCATCACCACGATGGCGGCCGATCTCGCCGGCGCCGCCGGAAAACCGGCAATCTCCGAGGAGGGCGAACTGCTCCGCGCCCGTCTCGATGCGGCGGTGTTTGGAACGGTTCCCTCGCTGGAGGAGCTGGCCGTGGCGATCTCAAAATCGCGCGCGCAGACCATCCGCATCTTCCGCCGGGACTTCGGCGAGACGCCGCTGCAGTATCTGCTCGACCGCAAGATGGAGGCGGCGCGGGAGCTTCTGGCCAGCACCCGGACGCCGATCAAGGAGCTGGCCGCAATGCTTGGCTTTACCGATCCATACCATTTTGCGGCGCTCTTCCGGCGCCGGAACGGCCTGCCGCCGGGGCGCTACCGCACCGTCAGCGCGAATTCCGGAACCGGTAGACCGACTGGAGCAGACCGCACCCCGCCAGACCGGTCAGCATGAAGGAGCCGCCGTAGCTCACGAAGGGCAGCGAAAGGCCGGTCACCGGCGCAAGTCCGATGCTCATGCCGATGTTGATGAAGCAGTGGGTGAAGATGATGCTGCCGATTCCGACCGCCAGATAGCGCCCGAAGGGGTCTGTGGTGAGAAACGCGGTGCGGATGATCGAGTAAAAGAGCGCCAGATAGGCCGCGATCAGCAGGAGACAGCCGAGAAAGCCGACCTCCTCGGCGATCACCGAGAAGATGAAGTCGTTGTTGGAGACGGTCTGCGGCAGAAATCCCAGCGTATTCTGGGTGCCTTCGCCGATTCCCTTGCCGGTCAGCCCGCCGGAGCCGACCGCCAGCCGCGCCTGATAGGAGTTGTAGCCGGTGTCGGTGCGGTCCAGTTCGGGGTTGAGAAAGACCCGGATCCGGTCGCGTTGGTACTCCTTGAGCATCGGGCGGAACTGCATCGCCTCGTTGAGCACCGCCGCTCCGCCGAGAATGCAGACCGCGACGGCGGCCAGCAGAATATAGCGCCACTTCAGCCCCGCAGTGAAAAGGATCGACAGAAAAATCGGCACCAGAATCAGCGCGCTGCCGAGGTCCGGTTCGCGCACGATCAGCAGAAACGGCAGCGCCACCGTCGCCCCGCCGAGCAGCAGGCAGGGGAAGCGGTTCACCTGAAACATCGGGCTTGCGAACATCGCCGAGAGCACCATCACCAGCGCGAGCTTGCTGAATTCAGAGGGTTGCAGCCGCATGCCGAGCGGTGCGATCGAGAGCCAGCGGGTGGCACCGTAGACCTTCACACCGATGAAGAAAACCAGTATCAGCAGGACGATCGTGACCAGATAGAAGAGGATCGCCAGAATCCGGTATTGGATCTTCCGGTAATCGATCAGCGAACAGAAGAGCCAGAGAATGCCGCCCGCGCCGATCCAGCGCAGCTGGCGGAAGAAGAAGGAGGCCGCGTGGTTTCCGCCCACCTGGGCTCCCGTCGAGTAGATGAAGAGCAGCCCGGTGCCGATCAGAAAGAGCAGTGCGCCGATCTGAACGAAGTCAAATTCCGGCACGAAATGCGCCAGCCGTCCGAGAATTCCCTCCTCCTGACGGTCGGCATCAAAGCAACCGCTCCACTCCGTTTTCATCCCTTTCTCCCGCGAAAAAAAAACGGCCGGAACCGGGTGTTCCGGTTTCGGCCGAGCATCCATCAGAACCGCATCAGACCATGAAGGTCTGGTCGCGCCGGGGACCGACCGAAACCACCGCGATGCTGGAATCCACCAGCTCCGCCATGCGCTTCAGGTAGTTGCGGGCATTTTCCGGCAGATCGTTCCAGCAGGTGGCGCCGGAGGTTTCGCACTGCCAGCCGGGCAGCCATTCGAGCACCGGTTTGACCGCCTGCAGTTCGGCGATCGAAGCGGGGAACTCCTTCGTGATCCGGCCGTCGATTTCGTAGGCGACGCAGATGGCGATCTTTTCGAAGCTGTCGAGCACGTCGAGTTTGGTGACGGCGAGCTTGTTGATGCCGTCAACCATGCAGGCGTAGTGCGCGGCGACCGCGTCGAACCAGCCGCAGCGGCGCGGCCGCCCGGTGGTGGCGCCGAACTCCCGCCCGACCTGACGGAGCTGTTCGCCCGCCTCGTCGAAGAGTTCCGTCGGGAACGGCCCTTCGCCGACCCGGGTGGTGTAGGCCTTGATGACGCCCCAGGAGTCGCGGATGTGCTGCGGCGCGATGCCGGCACCGGTGCAGGCCCCGCCGGAGGTGGTGTTGCTGCTGGTGACGAAGGGGTAGGTGCCGTGGTCGATGTCGAGCAGAGCGCCCTGCGCGCCTTCGCAGAGGATCTTCTTGCCTTCCTTGAGCGCGGCGTTGATCGAATAGACGGTGTCGCAGACGCGGGGCGCGAGGTAGGCGGCCGCCTCCTTGACGCGCTCCCACTCCGCGTCGATGTCGAGCTGCGCGATGCCGTGTTCGGAGAAGAGCTTGTTGTATTTGGCAGCTTCGGTGCGGAACTGCGGTTCGAGCCGTTCGGGCGCGGTGAGGTCGATCGCGCGGATGCCGCAGCGGTGCATCTTGTCGGCGTAGGCCGGGCCGATGCCGCGCTTGGTCGTGCCGATCTTCTTCGAACCGGCGCCGGCTTCGTTGAGCACGTCGGCCCGCTTGTGATATTCGAAGATCAGTTGCGCGCGGTTGCTGAACTCGATTGCGGAAACGTCAAAACCCTTTTCGGCGATCCCTTTCATCTCCTCGGTCAGCGCGACCGGGTCGACCACCAGACCGTTGCCGATGACGCACCGGACCCCTTTGCGGAAGATGCCGGAGGGCACGAGGTGGAGCACATAACGTTCGCTGCCGATTTCGACGGTATGGCCGGCGTTGTTGCCGCCCTGAAAGCGCACCACCATATCGACGTCACGGGTGAGCACGTCGATGAGCTTTCCCTTGCCTTCGTCACCCCACTGGGTACCGACCAGAATATCAACCGGCATATTTCTTCTCCTGTTTGAAAATGAGGATCTGTTTTTTTAACAAAAATAAAACAAGGAAATTAACATAACCCGTTTCAGGAAAATTGCAATCCTTTTCGATGGAAAAAACGGCGCCGGAGAGTTTTTTCCGGAGTTTTTTTCAAGATTGCCCAAGATTCCCGTTCCGGCGATTTGCAACCGGGGCAAAACTGTTGTATTTTAAAATGAGTGTATTCTGACAGACAATTGAGGATTTTCCGGAGGGAACGCGGTGAGTGAGACGGTGACACCCGATGTGATGAAGAAGACGCTGGAGACGATGGGCGCGAAAGCGAAAACCGCCTCCCGCGCATTGGCCACTCTGGCAAGCGAAGCAAAGAATCGCTGTCTGGAACAGATGGCGCGCGAAATTGAATCGGCCCGTCCGGAGATTCTGGCGGCCAACGCAACCGACCTCGAAGCCGCCCGCGCCAAGGGACTCGCTCCGGCGATGATCGACCGGCTCACCCTCACCGACGCCCGCATTCAGGGGATGGCCGACGGGCTGCGCACCGTTGCCGCCCAGCACGACCCGGTCGGGAGAATCCTGTCGAAAAATGTCCGCCCGAACGGGCTTGAGATCACCAAAATCTCCGTTCCGATCGGTGTGATCGGCATCATCTATGAGTCGCGGCCCAACGTGACCGTCGACGCCGCCGGCATCTGTCTGAAAGCCGGCAACGCGGTGATTCTGCGCGGCGGCAGCGAGGCGTTTCACTCGAACCTCTGCCTTGCCGGGCTGCTCAACCGGGCGGCGGTGGCGTGCGGGCTGCCGGACGGCGTCGTCCAGCTGGTGCCGTGGACCGACCATGCGGCGGTCAATCTGCTGCTCAAGATGGACCGCTATCTCGATCTGGTGATTCCGCGCGGCGGCGAACGGCTGATCCGGCTGGTCTGCGCTGAGGCGACCATGCCGGTGCTCAAGCACTACAAAGGGGTCTGCCACCTCTTCGTCGACCGCGAATGCGACATCGATCAGGCGGTGAAGATCATCGTCAACGCCAAGTGCCAGCGCCCCGGCGTCTGCAATACGCTGGAGACGCTGCTGATCCATCGCGACATCGCGCCGCGGTTCGTGCCGCCCTTCCTCGCCGCGATGCGGGAGAACGGCGTGGAACTGCGCGGCGATGCGGAGTTTTGCAAACTCGCGCCGGAAGCGCTCCCCGCCACCGAAGAGGACTACTTCGCTGAATACCTCGCACTCATTCTCGCGGTGAGGACGGTCGGTTCAGTCGAGGAGGCGGTGGAGCACATCAACCATTACGGTTCGGGGCACAGCGACGGAATTCTGAGCACGATTCCGGCGGACATCGACTACTTTTTCGCCAACGTCGACTCTTCGACACTCTATGCCAATGCGTCGACCCGGTTCACCGACGGCGGGGAATTCGGCATGGGGGCGGAGATCGGCATCAGCACCGACAAGCTCCACGCCCGCGGTCCGATGGGTGCGGATGAGCTGACCAGTTACAAATATCTCGTTCGCGGCAACGGGCAGATCCGGCCGTGAAATCAACGGGAGATGAGATAAGATGATTGTACCGATGAAAAAGGTCACGCTGCTGGCGCTGGGCACCGAACAGGATGAGGCGCTCACCGCACTGCGCGGACTCGGCGTGATGCAGGTTGAAACAATCCGCAGCAGCGCCTCGGAGAACGCTCAGCAGCTTGCGGAAGAGCTTTCCGAAGCGACCCGGATTACGGGGGAGCTGGAGAAGCTGGTCCAGGAAAACGGCGGCGAAATTCCGCCGGGGAAACCGCGGTCGGGAGCGGAGGCGCTGGAAGAGGCGGCCGATCTGCTCGACAAGCGGGAACGGTTTGCCGGCGAGCTTGAGAACATCCGCCAGCGGCAGAAGGCGCTCTCCGTGTGGGGGGAGTTCAACCGTGACACCCTGACCGCATTGGAGGCGAAAGGGATCCATGTTCACCTCTGCTGCGGCAACGAGAAGCAGTACGAGGCGGCGATGGCGCTGGAGGAGGCGCAGTGCCGTCCGATCAGCGAGGATGCCGGGCGGATTTTCTTCGTGGTGACGACGTTGCGGGAGCTTGCCCCGGACGCCCTGCCGGAGGTCCGCCTGAGCGAGGAGGATAATCCGCCGGAGTTGCGGCGCCGCGCCGAGGCTCTGACACTCAAATTGAAGGCGGTGGGCGACGAACTGACTGCGTTGCTTCCCTCATTGCCGGCGGCACAGCGCAGGATTCAGACGCTGGATTCGGAGCTGGAGTATGCGCGGGTGCATGATTCGCTGGCGGAGCATGGGGCGGTGGTGTCGCTTGCCGGATTTGTTCCCGCCCCGGAGATTGACAAACTGCGTGACGCGGCCCGGGAGCATGGCTGGGGGCTGTTGATTACCGATCCGGAAGCCGGCGATTCGGTGCCGACTCTGCTCCGGGAGTCGAAGTTCAGCCGGCTGATTTCGCCGCTCTTCCAGTTTCTCGGTATTTCGCCCGGCTACGATGAGATCGACGTCTCCGGCGGGGTGCTGATTTTCTTCACCATCTTCTATGCGATGATCATCGGCGACGCGGGGTACGGGCTGGTCTTTCTGGCGGCGACGCTGCTGGCGAAGTGGAAGTTCCGCAACCGCCCGGCGGCGGTGTTGCCGCTGCGGATGATGACGGTGCTGAGCGTCGCCGCCATCGTCTGGGGTGTGCTGACCAACAACTACTTCGGCACGGCTCCGCTGCCGCAGCTGAGTTTGAAGTTCTTCACCCAGGAGGGGGTCAAGGATGCCAACGTGCAGGCGTTCTGCTTTGCTCTGGCGGTGGCGCAGCTTTCGCTCGGGCGGATCTGGCGTGCGATCCACGACGGGAATCTGCGCAGCATCGGCCGGAACCTCGGCTGGATGCTGATTCTGTGGGGGAACTTCTTTTTGACGATCCGGCTGATTGTCTGGCCGGGCGAGTTCCCGGTCTACATGTACTGGCTCTACGGCATCGGCCTGGTGCTGGTGGTGTGCTGTGACATCAACTGGAAAAATGTTGCGGATATCTTCCAGTTTCCCTTCAACATCATCGGCAGTTTTGTCGATGTGCTCTCCTACATCCGGCTTTTTGCGGTCGGCATGGCGGGGTATTACATCGCGTTCAGCTTCAACGGCATGGGGGTCAGCATCTGGAAGGCGTCGCCCTATTTTCTGATCTTCGGCATATTGGTGATCCTCTTCGGTCACCTGCTGAACATCGGGCTCTGCGTTCTGAGTGTGCTGGTTCACGGCGTCCGGCTCAACACGCTGGAATTTTCCAATCACGTCGGATTGAGCTGGAGCGGATCGAATTTCAAACCGTTTAAAATCCACAAAAAATCGGAGGAAAACTGAGCAATGGAACTTGAAATGATGAAAGCGCTGGCACTCGCCGGCGGATATGCGGCGGTCGGTCTGGCCGGAATCGGCTCTTCCCTCGGCACCGGAATCGGCGGCAGCGCCGCGGTCGGCGCCTGGAAGAAGTGCTATCAGCAGGACAAGCCGGCGCCGTTCCTTCTGGTTGCGCTGGCCGGTGCGCCGCTGTCGCAGACCATCTACGGCATGATCATGATGGTCATTCTGAAGGGGAAGGCGGCAACTGCGCCGCAGTTCTGGCCGCTCTATCTCGCCATCGGCATCTTCGGCGGACTGGCGCTGATGGTTTCCGCCTGGTATCAGGGCAAGGCGGCGGCGGGCGGCTGCAACGCCTTCGGGGAAACCAATCAGGGATTTGCGAACTACCTGATGGTACTCGGCATCATTGAAACCTGCGCAATCTTCGCGCTGGTCTTCTCGCTTCTGGCGATGCCGTAAGCGCCGTTTTCCGTTCGAAAAAGAGAGACGGAGGTGTGTTTTTTCACACCTCCGTTTTTGTTTTGATGCGATCGATGCTCCCGGTTAACGGGGGGAAGGGGCGGTGCGAGTTTAAAAGCGCCCCATCGCACGCCCTCCGCCACCGCCTGCCGGAGCGGCCGGAATGATGTTCCCGCTTCTCGACGGGGGCCGTGCCGGCAGATTGACCGCCGGGCGGTTCGGCCGGGAGTCGAAGCGGGTGGGCGCGGTCGGCTGCGCGGGCTCGCGGGACGGCGGTTGAATGGTTCCCGGCCGCGATTGCGGACTGGTCGGGCGGACGGGGCGTGACGGACGTTCCAGCCGGTCCATCTGCCCGGGGCGGGAGGGTTGTCCCGGTTTCTCGGGGCGATTCGGCCGGTCAGGCCAGTTTGGGCGGTCGGGCCAGTTCGGCCGGTCAGGCCGGTCAGGCCGGTCGGGCCAGTCGGGACGCGGGGGGAACGGCAGCCGGGGCGGCCGGGGGCGGATGGGATATCGATTCCACCAGTTCCCGTAGTACCACCACCAGACCGGATAGTAGCTGTCGCCGAAATAGTAGCCGGAGTAGTTGCGGACGTTGCCGAAGTCAATCGGTTCGGTACTGCTTTTGTCCTTGGTGTCGATTCCGGCGATGCCGGACGGATTGTCCGATGTTCCGGAGGCGTTCGCCGTTGCGCCTGCCGCGGCGTCGTTTCCTCCTGCGGCGGCAAACTGGTAGTAGATGTCGAGATAGTTGTTCACGAGGTCGGCGGCCTGTTCGGCGGAGGCGCAGAAGACGGGCAGATTGGCATTCCCCTGAATACGCGCCTTGAGGCCGGTCGGATAGAGGAATCCGGTCCAGCTCTCTTCCACCTTGAGTTTCAGCCCGTCGGCGAGAATCATCATCGGCAGGGCGTTCTGGCCGCTGTCATCCTGGAGAACGCGGACGAGCGTTCCATCCCCGGCGGTTTCGACACCGCTGACCCGCAGTGCCCGCCGGTTGGAACGGATCAGGAAGAGCAGATCTTCGCGGCTCACCTCGACATTTCTGCCGTTGAAGCGCTCGCGCAATTTTTTCCGTATGGCCTCGGCCCGGTCGGATTCATCGTCTGCCTTCAGCTCTTCGGCCCGGTCGCGGCTGAGCTGTTCGCGCCGCTCCTCATATCGGCGGGCGCGTTCGGGGTCGTAGCGGTACTGCTGTTGAACGGCGGCGTCCAGCTCTTCGAACGGAATGCGTTTGAGGACGGCGGTTCCGTTTTCATTGACGAAACTGATGGTCAATCCGGCAGGATCGACCTGTTCCACCGTGACGTTGGAATAGAGTGTCCCGTCACTTTTTTTGATCTCCTCCGCGCCGGTGGCGACGGCCGCCGCAAGACAGCAGAGGAGGAGGGGAAGGGGGCGGAATTTCACAGCATCTCTCCTTTTGATTAAAAAAACAGATATATGCACTGTTGATTATAAGCTGTGCCGAAGAAAAATCAAGATGACGCGGAAAAAAAAGCGGAAAATCCGGAATTTTTCCGCCGGACAGAAGAGCCGGAGCGGTTTTTGCAGAGAAAAATGAAAAAAGCGACACTTTCCAGATTGACTTTTTCAAAAAACGGCTTATAGTAAGCACCATCGTTTAACGAGCCTCCTGCGTCCCCATCGTCTAGAGGCCTAGGACACCGGGTTCTCATCCCGGCAACATGGGTTCGACTCCCATTGGGGATGCCACTTTTTCCCGGATTTACAGCCTTGAGTTCATTTTTTTGCTTCGGAATGTGGAAAAAGTCCGCTCCCGTGCTTGAAAAAAACACAATCGCATGTAGGTTACCTTGATACAGCGGTTTCCGGCTGCCCGGAAATGAGATGACGGAGGCGGCCGCCGCTGTGGATTGCTTTTTTCATCATCTTCCGCTCCCGGTCGCCGGCAGCGGAAACAGCCGGAGTTGAGAGTATGGATCGAAAAACACTCAAACAGGCGCCGATCTATGTGCGCGATGCCTACAACCATGCCATCCGTCTGGCGCCGTCCGATCTGGATGGCGCCATTCGCACCCTCGTCAAAGTGGTTCGCGAATATCCCGAGGTTGCGGCGACGCGTGAGAAACTGCGCGAGTTTGAGCTGGCCAAAACCCGCGGAATGAATCCATTGCTGCGCGCATTCTGGATGATGCTCTCCCCCATCCCCTTCCTGCTGATCAAACTCAAGGCGATTCGCGACCCCTACGGCGCGCTCTCCCTCTGCGAAGGGCCGCTGGCTCACTGTGTGGACAATCCGCTGATCCTGCTCGCCATGGCCGATGCCGGGGAGGATTGTGATGCGATGTTCATCTCGGCGGAAGCTCTCGAAATATTTCACCAGTTCCACCCGAACAACGAAGGGGTGGCCCGCCGCATGGCGGAGGCGTTTCAGCGTGACGGCCGTGCCCGCGAGGCGCTGAAGGTGCTTCAGGAGATCTCCAAACGCCACCCCGCCGATCTGTCGATGCAGGCGGAACTGCGCAGCGCCATCGCCCTTGCCAGCATCGAGCGTGGCAAGTGGGAGG
>NZ_DBEXAY010000035.1:0-11141 GCF_048170485.1 Victivallis sp.
CGCCGGAGGGGCTGCGCTCGACTCCGTTCGACTGCGTCGCAATTGCTCCTTGCTGCTTTGCGTTTCGCAAAGCAGTTCTCTCACATGCGCTCGCGGCGCTGACCGCGCTTGTGCCCGTGAGAAAGCAGGATTGCGGGGAAATACCTGACCGCGCTTGTGCCCGTGAGAAAGCAGGATTGCGGGGAAATACCTGACCGCGCTTGTGCCCGTGAGAAAGCCAGGACGCAGTGGAAATTCCGCTCGCAAGTTCAGCAGACCGATCAGGAAAGAGAGGGGTTCGGGGGAGAGAAAGCGGCACTTGGTGTCGCGTCTCTCCCCGTACCGCCGAGCCATGGAACACTTCCGCAGTCAAACATGCCCGCGCGAACTCGTACTGGCTCGGCACCGGCGAAGGGGAGCGGAAATGCGACGGGTTCTTTCCGCAAAAAAGCGGGAAGAACCCTCGTATTTCCGCGGCTCTACTCCCACCGGCCCGCACCCGCCGTCGAGCTCAGCCCAACCGACGACCCAACCTGGCACCGGCACCATGCCGGACGCAGGGGGTACGGGGGGCGGCGGACACGCCCCCCGCCTCTCTCCCACGAGTTGCGATGACGTCACGCGTGAACCCGCAACGCCGTCTCCACGTTGCCGAAGGGGGCACTGACCTGAATTCCCGCCACTCGGTCACGTACTGCCGCTGCACTTTCCCGGGCAATGGCGATACCGGTTTCCCGCTGCGCTTCACGGGTTTCCGCGGCCGCCATGCGTTCCATGATCGAATCCGGAACAACCACACCGGGCACTTCCGTGCGCATAAATTCCGCATTGCGCAGGCTGGTCAGCGGCCAGATTCCGGCGATTACCGGAACATTCAGATGGGCAATCCGGTCCAGAAACGAGAAGAGCGACACTTCGGCGAAGACCGGCTGCGTAATGATAAAATCAGCACCGGCCTCCACCTTTTCACAGGTGCGGCGATACTCACGCTCCAAATCGATCGCATTGGGATCTGCACCGACGCCGATTACGCAACGGGTAACGGCATTCAGCGCCTGACCGCCCAGATCCACGCCGCGGTTCATCCGTGCCTGAATCTTCACCAGACCGATCGAATCGACGTCGAACACGCCGGAACTGAACGGATAATCCCCCAGTTTCGGCGGATCGCCCGTGATGAAAAGCACATTGTTGATTCCGGCTCCGGCGCAGCCGAGCAGTTCCGCCTGGAGGCCGATCAGACTGCGGTCGCGACAGCAGCAGTGCAGCACCGTTTCGATACCGGTTTCGCGTTGCAGGGTAATCGCCGTCACCAGCGGAGAGATGCGGGCACTCGCCCGTGGACCATCCGGCAGATTGACCGCATCAATCCCCGCTTCGCGGCAGCGTCGTGCTCCGGCGATCGTCTTCGACAGATCAAAGCCGCGCGGCGGAGTGATTTCCACCAGCTTGATCCACTCGCCGGCGGCCAGTTTTGCGCCGAGAGCGGAACGCTCTTTCAGGGGAACCGGCTCCGCCAGATCCTCCTTCACCGCTTCAACCGTGGGAATCCGCCGTTTTTCCGCCCGCATCAACGGTTTAATCGTCCTCGCCAGCTCTTCGATGTGAGCAGGGGTTATGCCGCAGCAACCGCCGATGGCAGCTGCCCCCAGCGAAGCGTAGCGCTTGGCGTACGTGCTGAAATATTCCGCACTGGTCATGTAGATCATCCGCCCGTCGATCCCCTTCGGAACTCCGGCGTTGGGCTGTACAATAATCGGCAGATTGGTCTTGCCGACCAGTTCCTCCAGTTCAATCAGCGTGCTTTCCGGGCCGCCGCCGCAGTTCAACCCGATCGCCGTCGGCGCGTCACCGGGGTAACAGGCGAGCAGTTTCAGAAATTCATCCAGACTGTTTCCGTGGCAGCGCGACTGAGGATCGATGGCGAAGCTGAGCACATAGGGCCGCCCCCGGAACGATTTCATCGCTTCCAGCGCTCCTCCCAGATCAATGGTGGTGCGCAACGATTCAAAGATGATGAAATCCGCTTCGGAAAGCGCACCGATCTGCTCGATGAGCAACTCGACGCGGCTTGCTGTATCAGCGGGAGATTCCGGTTCCCCGACCGGACCGACCGAACCGGCCACCAGGGCCCGGCCGTCGGCGGCGCGGCGCGCCAGTTCCACACCGGCGCGGTTGATCGCCACAGTCTGATCGGCAAGGCCGAAGTGGGAGAGCCTTCGCGCATTCGCGTTGAAAGTGTTGGTGGTCAACACCTCCGCCCCGGCTTTCAGGTATTCGTTGTGGATATCGAGGATCACATCCGGGTTGGTGATGGACAACTGTTCGAACGAGGCGTTGATAAAAAAGTTCCGACGGTAAATTTCCGTGCCGATTGCACCGTCGAAAATTACCAGCGACTCGGCAAGTTTCTCCTTGAGTGGATTCATCGTTTTCTTCAATCCGGTTTCGATTGGGTTGTTATCTGCATACTTCCCCATAAAATATCACGGATTTCCCCGGATATCAATGCTGTTTGCGTTTTTTCCGCCGGGAAAGCGCCGGCAGACTAAAACGGCGGCTCCTCCGGGGGAGGGGCGTTTCGCGTCGGGGAGGGGACATCCGCTTCGAAGTCACTCCACTCCCCCTCTTTCCCGTCATCGCGGGTCAGCAGTTCAATCTTCCGCTCCAGGGCGTCGAGTTTGCCGCGGCAGGCGTTCACCAGCCGGCTGCCGGTCTCAAAGTCTTTCATCAGTTCTTCCAGCGGCAGACGGCCGGTCTCCATTTTTGCAACCAGGGTTTCCAGTCGCTCCAGCGCCTGCTCGAACGGCATGGCGTCCAGCTCTTCCGGGGGAATCGGGGTAGTATCGTCCGGCATGATAGATTCAGCTCCGTTTGTTCGTTTTCAGAGAAAGATTCGGGTCGATGGTTCGAAATTCGCAATGTTCCCGGTCATACCCGAAGAGATGCCCGGTGGCAATCACAAAATACCACGCATGCAATGCAAGTTTTCCAGCCTCCACCCGCCGACGGACCCAGGGGAAGGTGAGCAGATTTTCCAGTGCCAGAACCAGCGACGCCTCTTCACAGGCGTGCCGGCGGGTCATTTCGTCCGCATCCGGAAGTTTTTCCAGCACCGCGCACCGCGCCGGTTCCGCCAGATCGAGCCATCGCTCCAGAAATTCCCCCGCCGGCGTCTCCGGCGTCCGTTTCATCAGCGCGTGGATCCCGCCGCAGTCCGAGTGCCCGAGCACGATGATATGTTCCACTTCCAGAGCGTTCACCGCGTATTCCAGCGCGGCACTGACGCCATGGTGACACGTATCCGGTTCGCAGGGCGGAACCAGATTGGCGACGTTGCGGATGACAAAAAGATCCCCCGGCGCACTCTGCATGAGCAGCGCCGGGTCCACCCGGGAGTCGGAACAGGCGATCACCAGAATCCGGGGATTCTGGCCATGTTTCAGCTGATCAAACAGTTCCGCATCGCCGGAAAAATAGATGTTCCGGAAACTCCGGAACCCGTGGATCAATCTTGCAATCGCATCTTCCACCGGGCACTTACTCCAGCATTCCAAGCATGAAGCGATAGACCTTGTCTCCGTCTCCCGGCAGAAATTCATGCCCGAAGTCCGGATAGAGCACCACCTCTTTCGGGGAGGTGATCTTGTTGAATGCGGCAAACTGGCTCGACGGCGGGCAGACGGTATCCATCAGTCCGGTCGCCATCCGCACCCGGCAGCGAATCCGGGGGGCCAGATTCTGCACGTCGATGTACCCGAGCCGCTCGAAGAATGCATCTTCATGCGCGTGAGTGGGATCCACCTGCCGGAAATAGTACTGGATATCTTCGTACGCCGCTTTGGCCAGATCCATATTCCACACTCTCCGGTAATCGCAGAGGAACGGATAGGAGGCCGCCGCCCGGTTGACTTCAGGCACCAGCGCCGCACAGGCAAGGGTGAGACCGCCGCCCTGACTGCCGCCCATCACGCCGACCCGGGTCGCATCGACATCGTCCATCGCCATCACCAGTCGAACCAGTTCAGCGGTGTCGAGGTAATTGCTCCGGAAAAGCAGTTTCTTCGGGTCCGGATCGGCCGCGCCACGAACGATGTGGCCGCGCAAAGTCATCCCCTCAACCAGGGAGACATCCTGCGATTTCCCGCCCTGTCCGCGGCAGTCGAGCGCCGCCACGGTGAACCCCGACTGCACATAATTCAACATTCCGCTCCAGTCACCGGAGTGGCCGGAGTACCCGTGAAACTGCACCACCGCCGGATGCGGCTTCGTCGCATTTTTCGGGCGCGCCAGTTTGGCATAGATGCGCGCCCCGCCGACTCCGCGGAAGTACAGGTCGAAACATTCTGCATTCGGCGCCTGGAACTCCGCAGGAATCAACTCCATCTGCGGGTCAACGGCGTTCAATTCTTCCAGCGACTCCTCCCAGTAGCGGTCAAAATCAGCCGGGCGCGGGCTGCTGCCCTGATAGACTTTGAGCTGATCCAACGGCATATCGACTAACATGATACAATCCTTTCCTCTATTGATACAGCAAAAGAACGGCGGAAACATTCCGCCGCTCTTTTTGAGTTGGTTTCCTTCGTTACTTTTTGAGCAGATAATCCGGCTGATCCGTCCGGAACGGCGACGCGGGGAATCCCTCCTTGTTGTAGAGATTCGCATTGCCCGGATAGCTCGACCAGGCGTAGCGCACCGCCACAGGCTCCTTGACCGCATCCGACCAGACGACGACCTCGTCGCCGTCGATCTTCGCTTTCGCCCAGACGAATTTCCCATCCTTCCCGGCGATTGCAAAGGAGGCGAGTTCTCCGCCGTTTGCCACCAGCCCGCTGCCGACGTTGTCAAAGGAGAGATAGACTTTGCCGTCCTTGATCTCCATCGACTTGTAGAGCGGCCCGGCGGAAACGGTCTTGCTGCCGTAGGCAATGCGCTCCGCCTCTCGTGCCATGCGGTAGGCCAGCGTCTGCTTGTCCGACGGATGAATGTCAAAGGGATCGCCGATGTCGATCGCCACCGCCATTCCGGTGTTGGGAATCGCCAGGGTCGCCGTCTGCACTTCGCGCAGTTTCGACCAGTTGTTGTCAGCCGGCTGCCGGTTGACCCAGAAATCCGCCGGACCGGGATTCTTCGGCGAGTGACGTTCAAACGCGGCAAGCTGCACGAAGAGGAACGGCATCTCCGGATTGTTCCATTTCTTCCGCCAGTCCTGGATCAGCAGCGGATGCAGAATCATGTAATCCTCATAGCGTCCGGCATTGGATTCTCCCTGATACCAGATGACGCCGCGAATCGGATAGATGGTCCAGGGGGCGATCATCGAGTTGTAGAGGGTCGCAGGGAAATGGGAGGCGCGGCCGGCCGTAGTGGAAAGCATCGGCGGTTCCGGCCTGGCCCCGATTTTGGCGAGGTCCGCCTTGAACTCCATCTTGCTTTTCCAGCCGTTCGCCAGACTGATCTTGCCCTCCGGCGTGGAGGCAAGCCGCAGATAAACCGTGTTGGACGGCCCCAGCAGCCCGCCGTCACCGAACATATCGGAGGCACGCACGGCGATGACGTTCCGGCCGACCCGGACCAGTTTCCCCGGGATGGTATATTTGCGCTCTTTCGACCAGTACTCCGGCGTTTCCGTGCCGATTGCACCGACTTTCACGCCGTTGAAGTAGGTTTCATCGCAATCGTCAATGGCTCCGAGGAAAAGCTGCAGATCCTTTCCGGCCCAGGCGGCGGGAATATCCACCGTGCGGCGGAACCAGATCACGCCGTCGGTATCCGCCGGGAATGTGGCCGGAATGGAGCAGTCGCTCCAGCTGGAATCGTCAAAGGCGGGCGCCTTCCAGAGCGCCGCTTCCGCAGTCTGTTTGGCGCCGTAGTCATAGAACCGTTTCTCCCATTTGGAGAACTCCAGCGCGTTTTTCTTCCACAGCTCCTGAAGTTTTTTCTCGATCTCCTCCTTGCTCATACCGACGGCGGAGATTCGCTCCAGTTCGCGGGTGCGGCCGGCGGAACGATAGCCGTCGGCGCTGATCCAGCTTTCGATCGGCGTGCCGCCCCAGCTCGAATTGATGAGCCCGATCGGCACATCCAGATCCTGCTGAAGTCGCCGCCCGAAATAGTACCCGAGCGCGCTGAACGGTTTGACCGCTTCCGGTGTCGCAGGAGTCCAGCCGGGACCGGCGATCTCCTCCTGCTCAATGCCCGGCGAGACCGAACGGCGCAGATTGGTGTTGAAAAGGCGGATTTTCGAGTTGTTCGCCCGAGCCGCCTCCCGGTCGCCGTTCAGGCTGTTCCAGAACTGCCGTCCGCTCCAGACCGGCATCTCCATGTTGCTCTGACCGCTGCAGAGCCAGACTTCGCCGATCAGAACATCGTCGAAGCGCACCGGCTGCGACGTCTTGCCGCCTTCCACCAGAACGGTGTAGGGGCCGCCCGCTTCCATCGCCGGCAGATCGGTCATCCATTTGCCGTGCTCATCGGCTTCGGCATATGTGGAGTTTTCTCCGATGGTCACTTTGACCGATTTGCCGGGGGCCGCAGTTCCTCCGATCCGGATGGGCACGCCGCGCTGAAGCACCATGTGGTCTCCATACACTTTGTGCACGGTGAATTTCTCCGCCATTTCCGGAGAAGAGAACATTGCGCAGGCACCCAGCAGAAACGCCAGTGCCAGCGTTGCCACCGGCAATACGATGTTCCGCATACTCTACCCTTTCGATTGTTGGTTGGGGAAATTGCAATTTACCCTATTATAACCTCATTTTCCTGATTATGCAATCAGAAAAAATGATTTTCGGCTTGATTTTTTCCCAGTCGGCACTACTTTAAAAGCATGATGGAGTATTTCCATTACCCTAAAACTTCAACAAGGAGTCTTTCTCATGGCGATCAGCTACAAAGATCTCGGCCTTGTGAACACCCGTGAGCTGTTCAAGAAGGCAATCAAGGGCGGATACGCGATCCCCGCGTACAATTTCAACAACATGGAACAGATGCAGGCGATCATTCAGGCCTGTGTCGAAACCGAATCCCCGGTCATCCTTCAGGTCTCGAAGGGTGCCCGTGAGTATGCCAACCAGACCCTGCTCCGCTATATGGCTCAGGGCGCGGTCGAGTATGCTAAGGAGATCTCCGGCGGCAAGGGCATTCCGATTGTTCTCCACCTCGACCACGGTCCGGATTTCGAAACCTGCAAGAGCTGCATCGACAACGGCTTCTCCTCGGTCATGATCGACGGATCCCATCTCCCCTATGAAGAGAACATCAAGGAGACCCGCAAGGTCGTCGAATACGCGCACAAGTTCGACGTCACCGTCGAAGGCGAACTTGGCGTTCTCGCCGGCGTCGAAGATGATGTCAAGGCGACTGCTCACACCTACACCCGTCCGGAAGAGGTGGAGGATTTCGTCAAGCGCACCGGCGTCGACTCTCTGGCAATCGCCATCGGCACCTCCCACGGCGCCTACAAGTTCAAGCCGGGCGAGAATCCGCGCATCCGTCTCGACATCCTCGCCGAGATTGAAAAGCGCATCCCGGGATTCCCGATCGTGCTGCACGGCTCCTCCAGCGTTCCGCAGGATCTGGTCAAGATCATCAACGAACATGGCGGCAAACTCAAGGATGCGATCGGCATCGGCGAAGATCAGCTCCGTGCCGCGGCTCGTTCCGCGGTCTGCAAGATCAACATCGACTCCGACGGCCGTCTGGCGATGACCGCGGCGATCCGCAAGGTTTTCGACGAGAAGCCCGAAGAGTTCGACCCGCGCAAGTACCTCGGCCCGGCCCGTACCGCTCTCAAAGAGCTCTACAAACGCAAGAACATCGAGGTGCTCGGCTCCGCCGGTCATGCGTACGACAAGTAATTGTCGTATAACAGATTAAGTTCTGTCAAAAAGCCGCTCTCAGAAAACTGGGAGCGGCTTTTTCCGTGCCGGTGCTTGAATGGAATGAAACCGAAAGAGGGCAGGGGGGCCGGAGAAGCTACTGTCGGTGCCGGGGATCGAGAGCGTCGCGCAGTGCGTCTCCCAGTACATTCAACGCCAGCACCAGCACGAACATGAATCCGGTAGCGGCGGCGATTTCCCACCAGATGCCGCGCCAGAGCCGGTCCTGCCCGTCGGAGATCATCACGCCCCAGCTCGGAGCGCTCTGCACACCGAACCCGAGGTAGCTCACGATCACTTCCAGCATGACTGCTCCCGCAAAGGAGAGAGTGAAGTAGATGATGACCAGATGGAACACATTCGGCAGAATGTGTCGCAGGATGATCACCGGAGAACTGACGCCGGCAACTTTCGCCGCCGCGACATAGGGCAGGGCGCGCAGTCGCATCGTCTCGCCGCGCACTACCCGGCAGAGGGTGACCCAGCCGGTCATGCCGATGGCGAGATAGACAGCCAGCATTCCCGGCTCCGCCCGCAGAATTGTTCCGAGTACGCCGGCAAAATCCATCATGCTGTCGGATAGAAAGTTCCGGGAAACAAGAAGAGCAAAGGCCAAAATGAAAAGCAGCGTCGGCATGGAGGCAAAGGTGCTGTACGCCCAGACCACCCAGTCATCGAATTTTCCGCCGTAAAATCCGGCGATTGCGCCGAGGGTGACTCCGATGAAGACCGCGATAAAACTGGCGATCACGCCGACCTTTACCGCGGTGGCACTGCCGGCGGCAGCCCGCAGAAAAACGTCACGCCCCTGGTAATCGGTTCCCATCCAGTGTTCGCGGGAAGGGGGGGCGTAGCGCGCCGTATCATCCGTACGCTGATAAACCGGTATAATTCCCCGTTGTTCACAGTATATGGAATACCCTTCCGTTCCCGCCGCCAGCAGCAGATAGAAGAGCACTGCGGCAAGTGACAGAACTGCGGACGGCATCCGCAGAAGCAGTCGCCAGGCGGTAATTCGCGGCGCCGTCATCCCCGCGTCTCCGCAAGTGCATGCAGTTTGACCTGGAGCAGAGCGATATCCGCCGGAGTAACTCCGTCGATACGCCCGGCCTGCGCCAGCGTGGTCGGGCAGACTTTCAGAAGTTTTGCCCGGGATTCGTTGCTCAAACCGCGTACGGCATTGTAGTCAAAATCCGCCGGTATCGCCAGATGTTCCAGCCGATGAAGTCGAACGATTTCCGCCGCTTCCCGCTGCAGATATCCGTCGTATTTGGCTTCAACCAGCAGTTCGCGCCAGACACGTCTGCCCATCGGGGTATCCGGCAGTTCCGGCAGGAGCCGCGCGGGGAAGGGCAGGGGAGCCGTGTTTCCCCGTTCTGCCGGGAAGGGGGCATCCGGCCCCAGTTCGGCCAGATGCTTCAACAGCGGCCGCCCGGAAAATTTTTCGTTCCGGCAACGGGTCAATGAAGCGTCGAGCAGCTCTTTGAATTTCAAAAATTCCCGGTATTTCGACTCCGGAAGAAGCTCGTTCTCTCTGGCGAACTCCGTCAGCCGGAGATCGGCATTGTCCTGTCGCAGCGACAGGCGATATTCCGCCCGGCTGGTGAAAAGACGGTAGGGTTCCACAATCTCTTTGGTGGTGAGATCGTCGATCATCACGCCGATATAACTGCGGTCGCGCCCCAGCTCGGCCAGAGCATGGCCGGCGACCGCTTTTGCTGCATTCATTCCCGCCACCAGCCCCTGGCCGGCGGCCTCTTCGTAGCCGCTGGTACCGTTGATCTGCCCGGCGGTGAAGAGGTTGTCGTACCGTTTGACCCGGAGGGTTCGTTCCAGCTGGTCCGGATAGAGGAAGTCGTATTCAATCGCATAGGCGTAACGGGAGATCACCGCCTGTTCCAGCCCCGGCACCGAACGGATCATCTGCCGCTGCACCTCGGGAGGCAGGCTGGTGGAGATTCCATTAATATAGAACTCTTTCGTCTGGGCACCTTCCGGCTCCAGATAGAGCAGGTGACGCGGATGCTGCGGAAAACGAACCACTTTATCTTCAAACGAGGGGCAGTAACGTGTGCCGATCCCTTTGATAATCCCTTGATACATTGGAGAATACTGTAAATTCTCCCGCACGATATCCGCTGTTCGTCCGGTGGAGTAGACCTGATAGCAGGGCAGATCGTGCCGAATTGCCTCCGGGAGGGCAGGGGAGAGTTCCCGGCTCCAGTGGCTGAACCGCTCCTCCGTCTTTTCGCTTGGCTGAAGCTGCATGCCGGAGAAATCGATGGTTTTGGCAAGGATGCGGGGAGGGGTGCCGGTCTTCAAACGGCCGAGTCGAAGCCCCAGTGTTCCTTCAAGAGCTCCGGAAAGAGACGCCGCCGGAAAATCGCCGGCCCGTCCTCCCGGAAAATGGCGCAACCCATAGTGGAGCGTGCCCCGCAGAAATGTTCCGGTGGTGATGACAACCGCGCCGCAGCGGATCTGATCGCCAAACTGGTTTTCGACGCCGACAATCCGCTCTTTTTCGACAAGAAAACCTGTGACTTCCGACTGCAGAATATCGATACCGGGTGTCTGTTCGAGCAGATATTTCATGCCGCGCTGATAGCATACCTTATCGCATTGGGAACGGGGTGACCAGACCGCCGGCCCTTTGGTGCGGTTCAGCATGCGAAACTGAATTGACGCCGCATCGGTGACGACTCCCATCGCGCCGCCCATTGCGTCGATTTCCCGAACCACCTGTCCTTTGGCGATACCGCCGATCGCCGGATTGCAACTCATCTGGGCAATGTGGTCCAGATTCAGGGTAATCAGCAGTGTTTCAGCTCCAAGCCGGGCTGCCGCAAATGCCGCTTCGCAGCCGGCGTGTCCGGCTCCGATAACAACAACATCGTACTGTTTCATCGTGGTTGACAAATTTCCTTGCTATGGCAGAATGACATCTTATTAAAATAAAACATTCCGCACGTTTTATCAAATCGGTTTAAAAAGATACTCTCAATAAAAAATCGTTATTTATCGACAATTTTATGATCAAGTTATTAACAAGCGCCTTGTTTGGAATTTATATCCATTTTATAGAAAAGAGATTAAACAAGATCCCCTCGCCCGGGGTATCGACTCACATATTAACATAACATACATTATGCGACGTTAGAAATATACCGTAAAGCCACGAGAAGGGCCCGGAAATCCCGACGGGTACAATCACCCTGCCGGATCATTAACCGGGCCTCTATGACGTTCAGCGAAGTTTCGAGAGATGCCGATCACACGGCGCGC
>NZ_DBEXAY010000036.1:0-7158 GCF_048170485.1 Victivallis sp.
TGTCGAGAATGCATTCATGATATTAAAACGTTGGCGCGGAGTCGCAACCAGATATGCTAAAAACACCGCTTCGTTTCTTGCTGCAGTACAAATCAGGTGTATTGCAGCTTGGGTCTTTTAACTATTGACGACACGATCTAGACAACAACAGCAGGAGAGTTCCATCATGAAACATTTATTTACTCTAATAGAACTTCTAGTAGTTATTGCAATCATTGCCATCCTCGCCGCCATACTGCTGCCCGCGTTGAATCAGGCACGGGAACGTGCCAAGTCGATTCAGTGTTCATCGAATCTGAAGCAGCTGGGAGCCTATATGCTGATGTATGTCGATCAGAACGCCGGAATCATACCGTCACACGACGGCAACCTGGCGACCGAAAGCAACGCATTTGCGGGAAAATGGCAGGATGTTCTGTACCGCTTCGCCAATCCGAACGCCCTCGCTGGTGACTGCAAATTTCTGCGGGACGCCGGAAACGGACTCGAATATCCCGTCGCCCCCTTCGCCTGCCCCTCCTCCTGGGCTTACGACCGGGCCAAATCCTGCCGCCATTACGGAATCAATATGGCGACAAATACCCGGGCGGGATTTGCCTCCTACATCGGAGGTGAGTTCGACATGAAGATCTCCCGAATCAAAACACCCAGTCGCCGGGCGGCCATGTTCGACCTCGACCGCTGGGAAACCAAACCGCCTAACGGCGCCATGCAGAAATCCCAGATGCTCAACGCCAGTACCGACGGCATCGGCGTGTGGCGGCACGGCAATCACAACAGCATCAACGTATGCTTCGCCGACGGACACGTCGCCCTGCTGGAGGAAAAAAAGATTCCCTCCACCTACTGGGAGGACCAGGTCACCGGGTATTTCTGGTCTACCAGCGACAGCCGTTGAAGAGGAGAAACCCAACCATGAAAAAACCGCTTGCCACTTTTTTGATCACCGGATATCTTCTGTCTTTGAGCATATCAGCCGCGGCGCCGTTCCGGGAAGAGCCCGCCCGCAGCGATGAACGCGGCGTGCATCCAGCCGCCGGGGAACTGCTTCGCGTCACTCCGACGCCCTTCGTTTGGCGGGAGCAGAGGGGGGCCCGCAGTTACGAGCTGCAGTACGCCCGGAACCCGGAATTTCACAATGGGGTGACGGCGGCGCCGCTCCGCTGGAACGTTCACTGTCCCGCGGCAAGGATGGCGCCGGGCACCTGGTACTGGCGCGTCCGTTTCGTCGATCAGCGAGGAGAACCCTCACAATGGAGTTCGGTCCGGAAATTCGAGATCGCCTCCGATGCCGCCGTCAATCCCATGCCGACACGCGCGGAGTGGGAAAAGCAAATTCCGGCGAAACACCCGCGCATCTTCCTGCGTCCGGAAGAGTTGCCGAAGCTGCGCCGCTCGAAACCGGAACTGCTTGCGGAACTCACCCGACAGTGTGAAGCACTCCTTGCGTCTCCTCCCTCCACAAAAGAGCCGCCGAAGTATCCGGAAGGGGTGAAACGCCCCTCCCCCGAATGGATCAAAATCTGGTGGGGAAACCGGCTCCATGTCATGAAAACGCTCGACGGAGCGGCCACCCTCGGCTACGGCTATCAGATCACCGGGAAGCGGGAGTACGGCAATCTGGCGAAAAAAATTCTGCTGGAGTGCGCCCGCTGGGATCCGGAAGGTTCCACCAGCCGCCGGTACAACGACGAGGCGGGGATGCCCTACCTCTCCCGCTTCTCCCGCACCTACAGCTATGTGCAGGAGCTGCTGACCGAACCGGAACGAGAGCTGTGCCGCCGGGTCATCCGAATCCGCGGTAACGAAGCGTTCCATTCGCTCTATCCCCGGCTGTTTTTCCGCCCTTATGACAGCCATGCCAACCGGCTGTGGCACTTTCTCGGAGAAGCGGGGGTGGTCTTTTTCGGTGAAATTCCGGAGGCGGGCGACTGGATCGACGGCGCCATGCACTACTACTTCTGCCTCTACCCGGTGTGGGGCGATGAGGACGGCGGCTGGCATGAGGGAATCTCCTACTGGCGGGAGTACATGGAGCGCTTCTTCTGGTGGGCCGACATTCTGGACAACACCTTCCACGTCGACATCCGCCGGAAACCCTTTTTCGCCCGGACCGGCTATTACGGCATGTACGTCTCGGTGCCGGGGACCCGTGACGGCGGCTTCGGGGATCTGTCGGAAAATCACCGCTGCCGCCATGCCGGCGCCATGTCGACCCTCGCCACCCTGGCGGGAGATTCCAACCTTCAGTGGTACGCGGAACGGATCACCGACATCATGCGCCGGACCGATCCAGCGGGGGCGGCGGCGAAAGAGGCCATCTACATCGATTTTCTGCGCGCGTCGCGGCCCCGCGTAAAAGCGGTTCCGCCGACGGAGCTGCCCACCTCGCGCTGTTTCCGGGGGAACGGCCTGGCGGTGCTGAACACAACGTTGCTCCACGGGAAGAAGAACATTCAACTCCAGTTCAAATCCAGCCCGGTCGGCACATGGAGCCACGGATACGACGCCAACAACAGTTTTCTCCTGAACGTCTTCGGCGAACGGATGCTGATTCGTTCCGGCCGCCGGGATATGTATGCGAGCAACTTCCACAGCAACTGGATGTGGGAGACCAAATCGGAAAACAACATCACGGTCAACGGTATCGGCCAGAAAAAACACTCCCGTGACGCAAAAGGAGAAATTATCCGCTTCGTCACCGGAAAAACCTTCGACTACGTCGAGGGAGAGGCCGCCGGCTCCTACGAGGGACGGGTCAGAAGTTTCCGTCGCCGGATTCTCTTCGCCAAGCCGTCGGTGATTCTGATTTCCGACACGCTCGAAACACCGGAACCGGCCATTTTCAATTGGCATCTGCATGCGCTCAATCCGTTCCGAGTGAACGGGCAGAACGACATCTTGCTTGAAAACAATCAGGCGGCCTGCAAGGTGGAATTTCTCCGGCCGGAGGGACTCAAGTTGACAGTGACCGATCGGTTTGATCCCCCACTGCCGCCTCACCTCAAGTTGCGCCAGTACCACCTGACCGCCGACACGCCGGAACCGGCGCGGAAGGTACTCTTTCTCACACTCCTGCGCCCGCATCGAGCGGGGACAGCGCTGACGGGGAATACCCGATTGGAAGAGCGTGGCGACCAGCTGAACATCACCCTCCCCACGCCGGAAGGCGAGCTGCGTATTTCCGTCAACCGGAATGACGGGACCGTCACCGCCCGGTACAAAGGAGAAGAGTTCCGCTGATTCCGGATGCTCTTCCGTGACTGACGGCGGGTTCTCTGCTTACTGGAGAACCCGTCGATTTTCATTCCACCGCTTGAATCCGGGGAGGAAATTCCGATTGTCTCACATTGTGAAACCTATGGACAGTTTCACGACAGCTTTATGCCGGAGACCGAGTGGATGATTTCCGGCGGGGCGTCATTCGGCGTTCCGCCGTTCTTTTTGCGATGATCGTTGATTTGTTTAGAAAGTGCGCTGTTTTTTTCAGGTGCAATCCGGTTCGATCATGGTATAGTATGGAAGAATCCGGAACATTGATTTTTTCATAACACAGGGAGTTGTCATGAATCGAAAACGCATCCTGCTCATTGGCGGCACCGGCTCCATGGGGTTCTATCTTACGGAACTTCTGCTCAAACAAAACTACCAGCTGGAAGTTGCCGCCATCGCCCCCGGCGAAATCCAACACCCCAATCTCCAATATTTCATTCTCGACGCCCGCGACATCGGCAACCTCACCCGGCTGCTCGAAACCCGTCCCGACGCAGTGATCGACTTCCTCGACTATAAGCCAGCCGAATACCGGAAGCGCTGTGAACTTTTTCTGCGCAATACCAAACACTACTTCTTTCTCTCCAGCTACCGGGTCTACACCGATCTCGACCCGGTCACCACGGAGGAGTCGCCGTTGCAGAAAGACGCCGCACCCGACCTCGCATTCCGGAATTCCGACGACTACTCCATTTACAAGGCGCAAAACGAAGAGATCCTGCGCGCCATGCCTTACGACCACTGGACCATCGTCCGGCCGTCGATCATCTTCTCGAAATTCAGTCTGCCGCTGACTTCGCTCGGCGCCAACTGCATCTACAACCGGGCGATGGAGAAGAAACCGGCCCTGATCGCCGACAGCGCGGTCGAGGTACAAAGTACCTGCACCTGGTCCGGAGACATCGCAAAACTCTTTGCCGGACTGCTCTTCCGGCCCGACACCTTCCGGGAGACCTACTCGCTCTGCACCGGCGAGCACCGCACCTGGGGAGAGTGGGCGAAAGCCTATCGTGAACTTATCGGGCTGGAGACGTGGACCATTCCGCAGGAGGAGTTTGAAGGGATCTACTGGAACCGGGCGCAGTGGGCGCTCTATCAGTTCCGCTATGACCGGATGCTCAACCGGGTGCTGGACAACTCCAAGGTGCTGAAAGCGGCCGGTCTCACCCAGTCCGACCTTACGCCGGTCTGGAAGGCGCTGGAGTTCGAACTGCGCCGCTTCCCGGCGGATTACCGTTTCCCCGGCGGCGAAGAGCTCAACGCCAATATGGACCGTTACCTTTCCGGCGGCGGCACCATTCTGCGGAAGTTCTGACCCGGGAACCGGCACTACCAGTCGAGAACGTTCACGCCTTTCCGGAAATAATGGCGGTGGAAGTTCCGCATCGTCGCGCAGAGGGAATCCAGCGTGAAGCCGCAGTCGGGATTCTGCTCAAGGTAGCAGGCGAGCATCCGACGCCCCTCCTCCGCCGGGAGCTGCATGTCCCCCAGGATGGTGTAGAGGTCGAAAGCGATCGCGCGTTTCATCCGGAACCGGAACACAATCCGGCAGCGGGCGACATCGACCCAGAAGACCTCCATCGCCCCATCCGGGCGGAGCCGCCAGAGGATGTTCCGGGGGTGGATCGCCTTGTGGAAGAAGTTGTTCCGGTGAAGTTTCGCCAGAATCGGCATATTGATGTGCCAGAACTCCTCGCACCGTTTCCGATCTTCGCGGAAAGGGCCGCCCGGCATGAAGCTCCGGCCATCCCGGGTTCCCTCGAGGAATTCGGTGATGAAGAAGGAGTCGTGCAGATGGCAGAGGGTGCGCCGCTCCCCGAAGGCCAGCACCTTCGCCGCGGGCACATCGAGCTGGTAGAGCACCTGATAGTTGCGGAACTCCCGCGCCGGAAGCGAGAGATCGAACCAGTAGCGCCACGGCTTCTTGCCATGGCAGACTTTATAGACGGCCGTCATACCGCCCGTCTCCTGCGGCAGCGGAATTTTCCACACCTCTTTTCCGCCGGTCCGGCTGAGCAGAGCCTCTTCATTGCGCAGTTCGGGGTGCGCGTTGATGTAGGAGAGTCCCTTTTCAAATCCGGGAGCGGTCCATTTGCGGTAATAGAGGAAGTTGAGCGGCAACCGGAACACGGAACGCTCGCCCGGCAGTTTCCATTTCATTTTTACCCAGAATTCCTTTTTGTCCGGTCCGGCGGACACATCTCCTCCGGGCATTTCTGACTGGTTCCGGAATAAAGGTAGCATGGTTTTACGGTTTTTCAATCGCCCATCTGCAAAAACCACAGTTTCCCGGAGGCGAGGCGACCGCGAAACCGGCCACTGCTGCAAAAAAGGAGAGCCGGGAGGAACACCGCGCCAGACGACAGGCGCAGTGGGAAGCCGCTTACGACAAGCGGCGTGACGCCTGGTATCAGCAGATCATCAAAGACGGAGGATCGAAGGAGCTGGCCGGAGAGTTGGCCGACGCCTATACGCCGGGGATATCCAAACTCGGAAAACCGCCGAAAATCGTTTTTGAAACAGGAAGGGCCTATCATTTACCAGGAGATAACGAAATTCACCTCGATCCGGATGTGTCCACTTGGAATGGTCTTCCGTTGACGGCACGTCATGAGTTTGGTCACTGGATCGATCATCGAACCCGGATGCGAGACCAGAGGAAAATTGACGATTTCAACGCAGTAGCAGCGGCGGATTGGAAGTTGCTTAAGAAAAAAGCAAATGGAAATTTGAAAATATACAAGGAGGATTTATATGTAACACCTTATGATCCTCCGGAGGGAACGTATTGGCAGGAAGCATCGCAAACTATGTTCGGAAAACCAATCAGTAAGTTGAATCTGGCCGAACGAAAAATTCTGCGACAGCATCAGGATGCGCTCGGTTCAATCACCAACGGTAACTATGGCGGTGGCCATGCCAAGACATATTACAAGGGAAAAGGGAAAAATAATGTTGAAGCATTCGCACAGGCTTACGCGGCATATTGCCGAAACGATGAGCAATTCCGGCTTGAATTTCCGAACATAACCGCTTATATTGAAAAACTGATGAAAGGGCTGGAAAAATGAGCGAGTTTCCCTTTGGATTCAATTATGAAACGCTGATTACTGATGAAGATCGGGCGTTGCGAAAATTGGCGCTGACGTTGTATTCTGAGGATGCGGCTGACTACATTGCTGAAAAATATACAATCGCGAACAACTGGCAGAATTACGCTGACAAAGTGACCAATCTTATCTCTCGCAAGTTGCCGGAAGCGGAATTTATAAGGGAAATTCAACAACTGAATTTAAAAACCCCAAGTCGTCTGTATTGATATTCTGTCCCGGCTTGTCGGCCGGGTTTTTCTTTGCCTCGAATATGGATTAAAACGCAAGATTTTTGCAAAATAATCCATACCTCCGGTTGATGGTTACGGAAACGGCACTATATTGAAAATCAAGGGGGTTTTCAGTATGGAACAGGCGCCGGAGTGCTGGGGAAAATTCGATCAATGCGGGCGGTTGTGCGAATTCGCGGCCGCCTGCCGCCTCTGCACCGAAACCGAATCCCGCATGGACCGCGCCCTTGGCGGGCAGGAGTTCGACAGCGTCGCAGAGCGGGCCCCCGCTCTCCCGATGCCGTCAAACAGCAGAAAAGATTGCTCTTCGCCTTGTACCTGAAATAAATTATGGTATTTTAAACATGACAAATCACCGTCAGGCAATTCGCAAGGAGAAAGAGCAATGAACATCGTCTGTCCGCAATGCGGCGCGAAGTACGAACTTGACGATTCCATCTGCGGGAAAACGGTGGAATGTTCGTGCGGCAGAAAGTGGCTTGTGACCGCACCCGCCGCATCGCAAGCTTCGGTGATGCGCTCCGTGCGCAGAAAGAAAAAGA
>NZ_DBEXAY010000037.1:0-9986 GCF_048170485.1 Victivallis sp.
AAAAAAATAAACCTGACTCCGGCATTTTTCACCGGAGTCAGGTTTTGAATTGCCCTTTTTTGCGTCCTGGCCGGAGGCCGCGTCACTCGCCGCGTTTGGCACGCTTTTCCGCGCGCTTCTCCTTCAGGGTCTTGGCCGGCGCCTTCTTGGTCTCCTTCTTGACGTCGTGACTCTTGCTCATCGTATCGCCCTCCTTGCTGTTGAACGGAAGATCTCCTATTTAAGATACCCCTTCCCGGGCTAAAGTCAAGGACCGCCCGGGAAATCTCTCCGCCTCCGTCACACCTCCCAGACGTCGGTGCGGAAGGAGCTTGCGGGCAACCCCGCGCTGTTGTAGAGATTCGCCTCCTCCGGATTGTCCGCCCACGCATACCGGACCGCCACCGGAAGCGGCACCTCCGGCGAGGAGACCAGCACCGTATTCTCGCAGATCACCGCGGAGGCCGGATGGAACTTCCGGAAACGGTCCGCAATGTAGAAGCCCGCCAGCTCCCGGCCGTGCGCGGTCAACCCGGCTCCGCAGTGATCGAAGTAGAGCCGGATGGCACTCCCTTCGATCGCCATCTCCCGGAACACCGGCCCGGAACCGACCACCGGACGGCTGTACGCCTGCTCCAGCGCCGCCAGCGCCAGACGCTCCCCCACCTCCTGTTTGCGGTGCGGATGGATGTCAGTGGCGTCCCCCAGGTCGATGGCGGAGGCGGTGAGATTGCCGCTCGAAACCGCCGCCAGAGCCTGCGCTTCGCGAATCCGGGGCCACTCCGCCTCCTGCTGGTAGGAGCCCGGCGTACGGAATCCCGCCAGAATCACCTGCAGGAAGGGGAACCTGCCCTGCCCCCAGCGGAACCGCCAGTCGGCAATCAGATCCTCCATCAACCGCCGGTACCGTTGCGGCGCCTGCTGGTTGGATTCGCCCTGGTACCAGATCACGCCGCGCATCGCCATCGGAATCAGCGGCCGGATCATGTTGTCGAACAGCATGCCGTAGCTGTTCGGATTCCCGGTCCCCATGATCGAGATGCGGTCGCACATGCAACCGATGTTCGATTCGACCGCATACCGCCACGCGCCGGAGAGCGAAAGAGCCGAGCCCGTTCCATCCGCCGGGGCAAGGTGCATCTGCTCCGCCGGACCGATCAGGCCGCCGTCGTAGAGGAACGAATAGTTCCGGACGGCGATGACGCACCGGCCCGCATGCACCCGTTCCCCCGGAATCCGGTAGTTGCGCGGCTGGTTCCAGTGGACCGTCTCCAGCCCCTCGCCGGTCCGCCCCGCCTCGACACCGTCGAACCAGGTCACGTCATGCTTGTCCACAGCGCCGATCGACAGACAGAGGTCACGCCCCGCCCAGTCGGGCGGAATCTCCACCTCCCGGCGGAACCAGATGATGCCGTTGAAACGGATTCCGATCTCCTGCCAGGAACGCGGCAACTGCACCATCTCCCAGTCGGAATCGTCAAAATCAGGGGCAAACCAGCCTTCCTGAACGCCCCGTTCCGAAAGCGGCGGCAGAAGCGGCTCCAGCCGGTGGTTGATCGACAGGTTCTCACGGAACGGTATCGCCAGCTCCTCGGGGGAAAGACGTTCCCAGAAATCGGGGCGGCCGACCTCAAGTTCATACCGTGCCACATCCGCGGCGAAATCCGGATTTTCCATCAGCATCTCCCGGCTGGTCCATGCCTCCGCAATCGTGCCGCCCCAGCTGGAAACCACCACGCCGACCGGAACATTCAGCTCACGATGGAGTTTCCGGCCGAAAAACAGCCCCACCGCCGACCAGCTGTCGACCTCTTCCGGCAGATGAACCTGCCACGCGCCGCCGGCATCCAGCGGCGGCGCGATCTGCGCGTTGCGCTCCACGGTGAACATCCGCAAGGGAATCGACGGCGAACACTCCTTCCGGATCGACTCGATCCGCGAAGTGAGCCCCCCGGCGCAGAACTCCATGTTGGATTGTCCGCTCGCCACCCACACCTCGCCGATCAGAAGATCGGAGGAAACCACCGTTTCCCCGGTCTCCTTCACCTCGACCACAAGTTTGTGCGGGCCGCCTGCCGGCAGCGCCGGGAAACGGAGCGTGAAGCGGCCGTCTCCTCCAGCCCGGGACGCGGCGGACACCGTCCCCAGTTGCCCCTTCACCATGGCGAAAGGATCGCACCAGCCCCATACCACGATCGTGCGGTTGCGCTGCAGCACCGCATGGTCTCCGAACAGATTGGATAATTTCAGCATGAAAACAAACTCCATGATTGAAAAAAAGCACCGGCCGTTCCGGGCCGGCAGACAGACACTTCATTAAAAGTATAATATCCTCGTAAAAAAGCAAGCTTCCGATTTGTAAAAATGAAATAATAATCTATTGTATAAGATCATATTTTCAATCAATCACACGACAGCTCCGGAAAAACCATGCGGCACTGGAAAATCGATACTGTTCTGCAACTGCTCAAAGAGGCGGGCGGAATTGCGCTCGCCGCCAGTGCCGACCCCGGAATCGAGCTGAAATCCGACCAGACGGTCGTCACCCGCGCCGACCGGGCCATCGAGCAGATGTTCGCGGACAGATTCGACCGCCCTTCCGAAGGGTGCTTCATGATCGGCGAAGAGAGCGTCGCCACGAAACCGGAATCCTATCTGAACGACGCCTTCCGGAGCCTCTGCTACGTGATCGACCCGATCGACGGAACCGCCCCCTACTCCGCCCATGTGCCGCTCTGGGGAGTCTCCATCGGCCGAATGGAGAACGGGGCGCTCACCGAAGGCGCCATCTACATGCCGGTCGATGACGAAGCGCTCTTCACCTGCCGCGGTGAACTCTTCTCGGCCCGCGCACTCCAGAGCGGCGCCCCGGTGGTGGAGCCGTTCCAGCCCCGGCGGATGGCGCTCACACCGGCCGGACACATCTGCATCCCGCAGCAGGGCGCAAAACAGTGGCGGTTCGACCTGCCCAACCAGGTTTTCGCCTGGAGCACCTGCGTCGGCTGTTATTATGCGCTGCTGAAAGGACGGATTCTCGCCTATATATTGAGCTGCAAACTGTGGGACCTCGCCGGCGGTCTGCCGATCGCGCGGGCCGCAGGGTTCGTCAACCGCTTTGCCGACGGGCGGGAGCTCGATCTTGCAATCACCGCCTCCGGGAACTTCCATCTCGAGCCCGGGCCGATGCGCTGGCGGCTGAAGGCTCCGGTTGTGGCGGCTCCCGACCGGGAAACCGCAGAATATGTCTGGAGCCATATCCGACAGGAGTGAACGATATCATGGAATCGCGCAGAAAAAAACATCCCGCCGCACCGTCGGCACTCTTTTTAGTCAGCCTCGGCTGCTCCAAGAATCTCGTCGACACCGAAGTGATCGCGGGGACACTGCTCAGTGCGGGGCGTACGCTGGCGTTCGATCCAGAGGAGGCCGATCTGTATGTGATCAACACCTGCGCCTTCCTCCCCGCCGCGCGGGAAGAGGCGTTTGCGGCAATCCGCGAGGGGATCGAGTGGAAACGCGCCGCCGAAGGCCGCCGTCTGGTGGTCTCCGGCTGCCTCACGGAATGGGATAAAACCGGCGAAGTGCGGAAGAACTTCCCCGAAGTGGACCTCTGGACGGGCGTCAACCAGACGGCGAAACTCGCCGAACTGCTCGACAGCGACGTCGCCCCCGCGCCCGCCGGGGCTCCGTGCTACCTGTATGATGAAACCACTCCGCGGCTGCAGCTTACGCTGCCGCATCTGGCCTATCTCAAAATCGCCGACGGCTGCAACAACCGCTGTACCTACTGCAGCATTCCGGGAATCCGGGGCACGCTCCGGAGCCGTTCGATCGCGTCGGTGACGGAAGAGGCGAGAAATCTGATCCGCGGCGGCGTGCGCGAACTGCTGGTGATCGCGCAGGATATCACCGCCTTCGGCATGGACCGCCCGGAGTCGGGGGAGAATCTCCAGCTCATGCTGGAGGCGCTGAACAATCTCGACGGCGATTTCGTCATCCGGCTGCTCTACACGCACCCGGCCCACTACACCCCGGGGCTGATCGACTTTCTGGCGCGGCCGGACACGAAGGTGCTGCCCTACCTCGACATTCCATTGCAGCACATTTCCGACCGGATTCTGCGGGCGATGAACCGCCATGTGACCCGGGAGGAGGTCGAGACACTGCTCGCGACACTGCGGCGGCGGATTCCGGATCTGACATTGCGCACGACCTTCATCACCGGCTTCCCGGGGGAAAGCGAGGAGGAGTTCGAAGAGCTTCAGGCGTTCGCCCGGAAGTTCCGGTTCGAACGGTGCGGCGTCTTCCCCTACTCGGCCGAGCCGGGGACGCCGGCGGCGAAACTGCCTGGGCAGATCCCGCAGGAGCTCGCCGAAGCGCGGGCAACGAAGCTGATGAAACAGCAGCTCGCGCGGATGAAGCGGGCGAACAAGGCACTGGAGGGAAAAGAGTTTCGAGTTCTGATCGACGAAATCGACGGCCACGTGGCAATCGCCCGCGGCCCGATGGATGCGCCGGAAATCGACAACGTCATTGCAATACCGAAACCGGCCCGGCTCCGCGAAGGAGAGTTCTGCCAGGTCAGAATCATCGGAACCGATGGGTACGATCTCATCGCCGAACCGGTTCACTCAGCGAAAAAGGGGGCGAAACATGCGTAAAAACCTGCCGAACATACTCACCGTCAGCCGCATTGTCATGGTGATGATCTTCGTGGTGCTGGCGACGCTGGCGAATCGCGCCTATCTCTCGGAGGAGTGGATTTTCCCGCTGCGTCTGGGGGCGTATATTCTGGCGATTCTGGCCGGGACCACCGATCTTCTGGATGGGCATCTGGCGCGGCGCTGGAATCAGATCACCGATTTCGGCGCGCTGATGGACCCGTTGGCGGACAAAATCTTCGTGACGGCGACGATGCTGATCGCGGTGGAATACCGGCTGATGCCGGCGTGGATCGCCGTTGCGGTGCTCTGCCGGGAGTTCATGGTGACGGGTCTGCGGACGCTGGCGGCCAAAAAGCAGGTGGTGATTTCAGCGGACCGGTGGGGAAAGCTGAAGACGGCGCTTCAGATGGTGATGCTGGCGATTGCGGGAGCGTCGTGGGTGTGGGAGTTCGATCTTCACAGTGCGAAGTGGTTCGGGGTGCGGCTCTGGTACGTCTGGATCGCCTACCTCTGCGGAATTGTACTGGTGACGGTGCTTTCCGGACTCGGGTATTTTATCCGTTACCGGGATCTGTTCCTGCACACAGGTGATGATAAAAGTGAAAAATAGCGTCATTGGCGCTTGATTTTCGCAAATCAGGAACTATATTTAGAAAATCATCCCGGAGAGATGGTCGAGTGGTCGAAGGCGCCACATTGGAAATGTGGTTAGGGGCAACTCTACGTGGGTTCGAATCCCACTCTCTCCGCCATTTTTTTCTTTTCCCTCATGTGACAGACGGAGGAGAATGTTGTCCTGTTCTCTCCTCCCGGACTCTTTTCCTGCGGAAACCTTCCCCGTCCCCGGTACACGGATTTTCCCGGGATGCGCCGCGTCGGCAGAAGAGCCGCGACAAACCTTATATTGCCTCCATTGTGAGATGTGCTGCAATGGAGGGAGTCACTCTCTGGAAATGGAGCAAAACTGTTTGAACGGGACGTTCCGGGGCTCAAAGAGACAATCAGCAAGTTGAACCTGGAAGGAAGCAGAGCATTCCCCGCTTCCGGACCTCAACATCGCAGTGAAAAAAAATTTTTCAATTTTCAGTTGATTTTCCGCGGAATCAGTGTATCTTTTATAGTAAGAAAATTAAAAATGTCAACCCGCAGAGTTATCTGCCGGAAGATGCAGAGGGATCTGGACGTCACTGTTTGCCTGCTGTTTGTGACTACAGAATTCCGCATCCGAGTAACCGGCAAGAGAAGATCTGCAGGGTTCCGGCAACTTCGGCATCCGAAATGGACATTCGACAGGCAGATTTCATTTTCTGCTCTGTGGAAATGTGTTATTTCTGTCTTGCTGACCGTTGCGGGGGATGACATGACGGCCTCCGGGCGGCGCAGTCGCTCCGGAGCACTCGAAACAGACAGAACGGCAGGCGACCTCCCTTCCCCCGGCGTTCCTCCGTGTCGCATGTGACATGGAAACTGCCCGGCCAGCAGTCAGGCTTCCTGTCCTCTGCCGAAAACACAGCACACTTTGACAACAGGATATTACTGCCGAAACGTTCCGTAAAAGGATCATTCCAGCTCCGGATTTCCGCCCTCGCGGACCAGCGGAATCACCGCGCTCCTCAAGACGCGGCGGCCGGATCAGGCTGATATATGGAATATTTTCTGATAGAAAGCAGAGATACAATAAAACAACAAGGGAGGCGAAAGACGAATATGGCGATCAACAGAAAAGAGGTCAGGGATATCGCGGCCGGGATCGGTTTCCTATTGCCGAATATTCTCGGATTCGTGGCCTTTACGCTCATTCCGCTGCTCATGAGCATCTACATGGCGTTCACCGACTGGAACCTTGAGATGCACAACTTCTTCCGTTTCGAACCGATCCGTTTCGTCGGATTCGACAACTTCGTGAAGCTCTTCTCCGATCCGGATTTCCCCCACTATCTCGGAAACACCTTCTTTCTCATGATCGGCATTCCGTTCGGCGTCGCGGGCAGCCTCGTCGCCGCCCTGCTGCTCAACATGGAGTTTCAGAAGGGGGATTTCCGCAAACGGCTCAAGATCACGATGATCCTGACCGCCGTGATGGTCTCCTGCTTCGGACTGCTCGCCATTCTGGGCTTCGGCGGCTCCGCCATGGCGCTTCTGCTCATGTCGCTCACCGGCGCCGTGCTGATTCTCGGCTCCATCGGCCAGCAGACGGTCTACCGCACCCTGTTCTATTTCCCCTACTTCACCGCGGGCGTCGCAACCTATATTTTGTGGAAGAAGCTCTACAACCCCCTGAACGGCCCGATCAACAATGCGTTGTCTCCGCGTCTGAATCTCGCGACACCGGTCGCGCGTCAGATCAGTCCGGCCTGCAATGCGATCGGCATCGGGCTGCTGGTGGCTGCCGGCCTCATCTTTCTCTGGATGGTGTGGCGCAAACTGCGGCTCTGGCGCGATGGAGAATCCGGCACGGCAAGCGTCTGGCTGGGGATGATTCTCTCCTCGCTCCCGCTCATTTTCGCCTGGTGGTGGACGGCTCCGACCTGGACTGAGGTTGCCGGGAAAGGCGGCAGCGGAAGTTTCATTCTCCTCCTGATGGCCGCCTTCCTCATCATCGGCTGGGGCGCCTTTTTCATCCGCTGCTCGATCGTCGGCAGGAAGTACCCCTGCATCATCGACCGCGGCCTCGGGGATTCCACCATCATCGACGGTTCGGTCATGGTGCTGAACATGGCGCTGATCGGCCTCTGCTGTGTCGTCTGGAAACTGCCGGAAATGGCGGCGGCGGAAGAGGGCCTCACCCCGCCGATGTGGCTCTCGGACTACTACTGGGCCAAACCCTCGCTGCTCATCATGGGCTTCTGGGGCGCAATCGGTTCCAACAACATGCTGCTCTATCTGGCCGGCCTCTCCGGCATCTCGCCGGAACTCTACGAAGCGGCGGACATCGACGGCGCCAGCCCCTGGCAGCGTTTCTGGAACATCACCTGGCCGCAGCTTTCCAACGTCACCTTCTTCATCATGATCATGTCGATCATCGGCGGGTTGCAGGGCGGATTCGACATGGCGCGCGTGATGACCGACGGCGGCCCCGCCGGTTCCACCACGACGCTCGCCTACTACATCTACAACGAAGGCTTCAGCACCGGACGGCTCGGATACGCGTCGGCAGTCTCGTGGATGCTCTTCTTCATGGTGTTCATCGTGACCATATTCAACTGGAAATTCGGCAACCGCTACACAAACGACTAAAGGAGACTCCTCATCATGAAGGAAAAACACAGATTCTGGGGCGGTTTCGCCAAACTCCTGACCCTGAATATCGTCCTCACCATCACGGCGGTGCTGCTGATCCTGCCGTTCACCTGGATGATCCTCACCAGCCTCAAGCTGATCGACGAGATCGGAGCCGACTCCTGGCTCCCCGAGGTCTGCCAGTGGCACAATTACCGCGACGTATTCACCATGAAAGGGATCTTTTTCGGCCGCTGGTACTGGAACACGATCTTCGTCTCCTGCTGGATCACCTTTCTTCAGGTGTTCACCAGCAGTCTCGCGGCGTTCAGCTTTTCACGGCTGCAGTGGAAAGGACGCGATCAGGTGTTCTTTCTCTACCTCGCAACCATGATGCTGCCCGGACTGGTGATGATGGTGCCGAACTATCAGAACATGGTGCTGCTCGGGCTGGTGGACTCCTACACCGGTCTGATCCTGCCCGCCGCCTTCTCGGCCTTCGGCACCTTCATGATGCGTCAGTTCATGATGAACATCCCGAAATCGCTTGACGAAGCCGCCGAGATCGACGGCGCGACCAAGTGGCAGCTCTTCTGGGATGTGGTTCTGCCTCTGGCCCGCCCGGCGCTGGTGACGCTGACGATCTTCACCTTCATCGGGAACTACAACAACCTCTTCTGGCCGCTGGTTTTGATGAAGACGCCCGACAAATACACCCTGCCGATCGGCATGCTCTCGTTTCAGGCGTCGCAGGGACAGCAGACCCATCTGTTGATGGCGGCGGTCACGATGAGCGTCATACCGATGATCGTCATTTTCGTGCTGTTGCAGAAGCAGCTGGTGAAGGGAATCATGCTCGGCGGAGTGAAGGGCTGAGGCCCGTGCCTCCCGATTGCGGCGGAAACAGTTTTCCGCCGCTTTTTTCATGTTTTTTTTGACAAAAATTTTGATCAACTGTTGACATTGCGACTTTTTCGAGTATAATATTGATAGAGCGAGAAATCATCGTTACAGAATCATGGAGCAAACGGATCGAATATGCTTGCCAGAAAGAAAAAAGTGACGCTTTCCGATATCGCCGACGCGGTGGGAGTATCGCGCGCCCTGGTGGGTAAAGTGCTCGGCGGCGGCAACAGCAATATCCGTGTGAGCGAAGAGACCGCCCGGATGATCCGGGAGGCGGCGGAGCGCCTCCATTACCAGCCGAACCTCTCCGCCCGGATGCTGACCGGGCAGAGCAGTCATCTGATCGGGATTCTCATCGATGCCCAGCCGCCGCCGGTGACCTTCCGCACGCTGGCATTCATCGACAAATATGCGGCGGAGAACGGCTATCGACTGCTGATCGGCGAAGCGCACAACAGCATTGACAGTCTGTACCACCACTATTCCAATTTCATGCAGTACAACGTCGATGGTGTGATCTGCCTGGCCCATGACTACCCCGGGCAGGAGGAGAAGCTTCAGGAGCTGTTCCGCGATGCGGAGAACATCGTTTTCGTCGAAAAACCGGTTCTGCCGGGCGCATGCTGTGTGGAAATCGATCGCGCCGCGGCAGTGGAAGAGCTCACGTCGCTCCTGCTCCGGACGCGCAAACGGGTCGGCATCATCATGGAAGACCCCTCCTATCACAGCATTCAACAGCGAAAAGACGGGTATTGCCGCGCCATGGAAAAGGCGGGGATGGATCAACAATGGATTCACTTCCTGCCCGATGAACAGGTGAGCCTGGAAGAGCTGATGCACCGGGCCATTACGGAATTTGTTCTTCCCGAGCAGCTGGATGCCCTGATCGCGCCGAACGATCTGGCGGCCTCCTACCTCATGCGGGAACTTCTGCAGCGGGGATTCCGAATTCCGGAGGACATTGCAGTGGCGGGTTTTGACAACGAACCGTTTTCCGGCAGTCTGTATCCGAGCCTGACCACCATCGACGACAACAACGAGGAGATCGGCAAATATGCGTTCGATCTCCTGCTGGAGCAGCTGAACGAAAAGAGATCAGTTCATCACAAGCACAGCATTTGCGTCACCCCGCGTATTGTATGGCGCGAATCCATTTGATACGAAAAAATTTTTACCTAATTGATAGAGCGTGAAATCAACAAAATAAGGACAAAAAAC